>JACIWY010000059.1 GCA_014360745.1 Chloroflexota bacterium | reverse complement strand
GCCTAAGTGGTTGTTGTACATCGCCACTTGGCGTCTGGCGATGATGGCCGGATTATTGTACCCGGCGATCAAATGGCGCGGCGTTACCGGCGTAGCTGTGCTCTCGGCTGCCGTGGCTGTGGTCGATTTTGGCATCAGCTTGGTGCTGACCAATCGTATTATCCGCGCCCCCTGGAAACGCTATGCCCAAATCCTTCTGCCCATGCTTCTGGTTTCTACTAGCACGGCACTGCTCGCCCATCGCGTGTACATCTGGATGGACGATAGGATTCACCCCTTTGCCGCTTTGCCGTTGGCCGGGGGCCTGGCGGTCATGCTTTATCTGGGCATTATGTATTTGCTGGATCGCGAGATTCGCGAAGTGGCTATGCAGGTCGCTACAGGACTGCTGCGCGAGTTCCGCCGCGAGCGTATCGCCCAGGGGAGCACGCACGCTTGAAAGGTTCGACGCCTCCTTCGCCGACCCCTGTACATACTCTTCTCAATGTGGCGCTCGTCTCACGGGTCAAGCGCAACCCCTATGTCGCGCTCCTCTGTAAGGGGTTATGCCAGGCGCACCTCGGCTTGCGCCCGCACCTTGTGGATCAATTCTCGTTGGGCTGGATGTGGCAGCACCGTAGAGACGTTCATGTCTTGCATCTTCATTGGCTGGAGCTGTTTTTTCTCTACCCCGGCTTGTGGCGCAGCCTGAAACGCTGGGTGTCGGTCGTATTAGGGTTGATCGTGGCGCGCCTCTCGAGGGTATGCATCGTGTACACGGTGCATAACCTAGAGCAGCACGAAGGCCGGCGACCTCATCTGGTACACTGGGGAACCCGGCTCATTCTGTGGCTAGCCCATGCGGTGCATGTACACGATGCGGACACGGCCCGGCAACTGGCGCGCCGTTGGGGGCGGCGCCGCAACGTGCTCGTTATCCCCCATGGCAATTATGTGGGCGCTTATGCGAACGAGGTCTCACCTCTGGAGGCCCGACGCAGGTTGGGGCTACCCGCAGGAGCCTATATTTACCTTTCTCTCGGCCGAGTGCGGCCTTATAAGGGGCTGGAAACGTTGATGCGGGTCTTTGGTCGGCTCGACGACCCCGACATCCTGTTGCTCATCGCCGGTGAGGTTCAAGAGCCCGACTATGCGCGCCGGCTCATGGCTTTGGCCGGCGAGGATGCGCGCATCCGCCTGCATCTGCATTTCGTCCCCGATGACGAGTTGCAACTTTACTTGAACGCCTGCGATGTGAGTGTGCTGCCCTATGAGCATGTGACTACGTCGGGGGCGGCCATCCTCTCTTTTTCGTTCGGCAGGCCGATCGTGGCGCCGGCCATAGGCTGTTTCCCGGAATTGGTAGGAGCGCAGGAACGCGGTATGCTATATGCGACTGTGTCGGCTGACGGGAGTAGGCCGCTCTTGGTGGAGGGGCGCGAGACAGCAGTTTGTCCGGATTTGGCCATAGCCTTGCAACAGGTGCGCCTTGCCGATCAGCGAGCCATGCGACGGGCCTGTGTACAGTATGCGCTGGCGCTCGATTGGCTGCTCATCGCGGAACGACACGCGGCGATGTACAGACAATGCCTGAGGATGAACCCATGAAGCTTTCGGTGTTGATGCCTGTATATAATGAAGAAGCGGGGCTGGAGACGATCCTAGAGCGCGTCGCTGCCGTGGATGTCGACAAGGAGATCATCGTCGTCGACGACTGTTCCAACGATGATACGGCGCACATCTTGTCACAGATCGATATCCCCGATGTGCGTGTCATCCGCCATGAGGTGAACCGTGGCAAAGGAGCTGCCATCCGCACAGCTCTTGCCGCGGCGACGGGCGATGCCGTCATCATCCAGGATGCCGATTTGGAATACGATCCTCAGGATTATATCGCCTTGCTGGAGCCGCTCCGGCAGGGCAAGGCCAAGGTGGTCTATGGTGTGCGCGACCTGCGCGGTCAGAAGTTGCTCTTTTTTCTGGGCAATAAGCTGCTGACGGCGCTCACCAATCTGTTATACGGCGTCCGCCTACGGGACATGGAGACATGTTACAAGCTCATGACTGCCGACGTGGCCAAGACGTTGAATATCGAGTGCAATCGTTTCGATCTCGAGCCTGAAATCACGGCCAAGATCATCCGTCAAGGGTATCGGATTTATGAGGTGCCCATCTCCTATCAGCCGCGAGAGGAGAAAAAGCTCTCCCCATGGCGAGATGGGCTGCCCGCCCTAAGAGCTCTGCTACGTTATCGCCGTTGGAAACCGAGCTAACGCCCGGGGCGTGGGCAGGGGGATTTGGGAGAACGGCCCGCCTTGGTGTATGGTAGGGCTCGGTAGTTTTTTCGATAGGGGCATCGATGCTGGAAGGGCAAAGCATCCTCGTTTTTGCGCCCGATCCTTGGGATGACATCTGGCGCAATCGGCACCAGATCATGTCTTTGCTCTGTCAAAGAAACACCGTCCTTTATGTGGAACCGCGCCCCTATTTGCGCTCGGTGTTGGCGGATCTTGTGCAGGGGCGGATCGGCCTTCGGGCTCAAGCCCCGCCACGGGTGCGCCAGGTGAGGCCCGGCCTATGGGTCTATCGGCCTCCTCGCTATGCGCCGTTGAGCGGGCGTGCGCCATTGAGCCTGATGACGGCGGCTTGGCGCAAAGCCGCCTTGCGGCGGACGATGCGCCGGTTAGGGATGGAACAGCCCATCCTATGGCTTTTTCGGCCCGATATGGCCGATGTGCCCGGACACTATGGCGAGCGCTTTTTGATTTATCATATCGTAGACGAATACACCGGCTATGCGGATTTCGACGGCGGCGTTGAAACAGGGCGGCTGGCCGATATCCAGCGTCGCGAGGAGGAGCTTATCGCCCGCGCCGATCTGGTATTGGTAACTTCCAAGGCTTTGTTGGCCCGGAAGGGGGGCATAAATCCCCATACCTATTGGGTGCCCAACGCCGTGGATTTCGACGCCTTTGCGGCTGCGGCGACGGCACATGTCGAGCCGCCCGAATTGATCCGCGTGCCCCGGCCGCGCATCGGCTATGTAGGGGCTATCAACGACAAGCTGGATGTGTCTTTGTTGGCTCAGGTGTCCGAAGCCTATCCCAAGGCGTCACTTTTGCTCGTCGGGCCGGAGCGCCCTTGGACGCCGGAAATGCGCCGTGGCTTGGAGCGTCTGCATCAAATGCGCAATGTGTTTATGCTTGGGCAGATGCCGGTGGAGCGGGTGCCCGAGTTTGTCGCCGCCTGTGACGTGGGGCTTTTGCCCTATCGGCGCAATCGTTGGACCGAGCATATTCACCCACTCAAGCTGTACGAATATCTGGCCTGCGGGCTGCCTGTGGTGGCCACCGATATTCCCTCGGTGCGCGACGAAGCGGATGTGGTGACCATTGCGGCGAATGCGGGGGATTTTGTGGCTGCGGTGGCTGCCGCGTTGGCTGATGACGACGCACAAGCGCGCGCGCGACGCCAGGCGCGAGCCGCGCAGAACACTTGGCGTCATCGTGTGGAGCGCATTTCGGAGCTCATCGAGGCTGGGCTGGACCGTGCGGGGTAAGCCAATCTATGGTCAAGGTAAAGGATCATCATGCGGCACAAGATGTTGCTTGAGTATATATGCCCGGCGCCGAACGATCGCGTGTTGGGCATTTGCGAAACGGAGGAACAGCTCCCGATAAAACCGACCGATTTCGTCGCTCACGCGACGGGTTGTCTTCCCTTGCGTTTCCTGGCCGAGAGCTTTGACAAGGCTGTGGTGACCGGGGGTTTGGAAAATGACCGGCAGTTTGAGCTGCTGGCGGAGCTGAATCGGGTGCTTGTGACGCGAGGGGTGTTGGTGCTTGCTACATACTTGGAGGGCCGCGGTGCGCGGATGGAAAATTTGCAGCGCGAGCTGGCGGCCACCGGCTTTGAGCTGATCGCCGCGCAAAGCCTGTGGGATGAACGAATACTGATCAAGGCTATCAAAGTGCGTCGTTGTGGTCATTACATCGTGCCAACGAACGGCAAATAGAACAAGGTCGGTGTAAACATGCAAGCTGCCACCGATTTCTGGATCTATCTCAATATCATTCGCAAACGCCTTTGGCTGATCGTCCTGCTCTTGCTGGTCACCGAGGGAGTCATTCTCAGTGTCTCGATGACAGCCAAGCCGGTCTATCGGGCCACGGTGCGCCTACAGGTGTTGGCCACCGATACTTCCGACGTATCGCTGTTCACGCAGTATCGCACGAGCAGCACCGCCAGCGAGATCCAGCAGGCGCAGAACGATTTTATCCGCGCGCTCAAGAGCAGTTTTGTGGCCTGGAAAACGGTGGCCGATCTGAACCTTGAGATCGGTGCTCTGGACCTGCTGGCCGGGCTCAGCACGGCGACCGAGGGAGATTTTATCAAAGTCACTGTCGAGTCGGACGACCCAGGCCGGGCCGAGGCCATTGCCACGACCCAAGTGAACAATGCCTTGACCTATTATCGCCAAGTGCGTGCGACGACGCCCCGCGTGTTGCGCGAATTTGTGAGCCAAGAGCTCAAATCGGCGCGCCAAGAGATGCTGGATGCGGAGGCTGCCCTGCTCAAATTCAAACAAGAGCATCGCGTGGATCTGGTCGGCCAAGAGACGGCTGCTTTGCAAGACCTTATCCGCAATTTGAAGCTAGAACGGGATCGGGCGCTTATCGAGCGCGACCGCGCCGATGTCTTTGCCTCTATCTATCGCGCCGAGCAGGCTAAGGCCGAGGCCGAAGCAGAGGCCATCGTGGCGATGCGACAAAAAGCGGCGGAGGAGCAAGAGGCCGGGGCCGGAGAGGGGGCGGCAATCAAGGCGACGCCGACGCCCACGGCGGAAGAAGAAGAGGCCTTTGCGCCGGCGACGCTCAAATTTTACCGCGACCTGGCGCGGCAACACGAGGCTACGGCCATCGGTTACGAGGCTCAGCGCGACGGCTATGCGCAAAGCCTGGCCATTTACGAGCGCATGATCGAAGAGCGCACCCAGGAGTTGCGCGATCGGCTCAGTCTCTATGCAGAGTACTATGCCCTGGAACGGGCGCTGAACCAAGCGCGCAGCAATTACAATTTCCTGTGGGACAAGGAGAACGAGGCGCGGCTGAAGCAGTTGCAAGCCGAGGAATTGGGCTATATTCAGATCACCGAACCGGCGCGGCGGCCCGATGCGCCGGTGCCTTCCAAGACGTTGCAACTCGCCGTGGTGGGTGGGGTGGTCAGCGTCTTGGTCGGTTTTGTGCTCTCTTTTCTGATCGAATTTCTGGCTTTGGTGAGCAGGGCAGCCAGCAAGACGCGCGTCGATTGATGCCACCCTCAAATGCTGCGGCGAATTATGTGGCCAAGGCGTATTCTCTATGTGGATCTGGCTCCGGCGGTGGGCGGCTCGATCATCAGCCTGTATCAATTGGTTAAAGGGCTGGACAGAGAGCGCTATGCCCCGTGGGTCATCTTGCGCGCCGGCAATCCTTATGAATCCCGATTTCGACAGTTAGGCGTGCCGGTGATGACGATCGGCGGGCCCAGCGAGGCGGAAGGCCTTGCGCGAGCGCCTCGAGTGGACCCGCCTCGTGGAGAGCGTTGGGCCGGCCTGCGCCATAGCCGGCTGGCAAGCTGGCTAAAGCGCGCTTCCTTTGGGGAGCGTTTAGTGCATGGTGTCGGATTCCTACTGCGTACTTGGCCGGACTTGCGCCGCGAGGCGCACGAGCTGTACGGCCATATACGGGCAATCCGGCCCGACCTGATGCATTTGAACGATGTCGTCTGTGTGAGCCGCGCCGGCATTATGGCCGCCCGCCGGGCGCGTGTGCCGGCCATTTGCCACTTGCGGGCCATGGCTTGGCGCACGGCCTTTGACCGGCGCATTTCGCGGTATCTGTGCGGCTACATCTGTATCTCGCAAGCAGTGGACGCTCATCAGCGAGGGCTGGGCGGCCGGACAGGACCCAGTTGGATCGTCTACAACGGCCTGGACCTGGCCGAGTTTTCCACCTTGCCCTCGTCCGCCGAGGCCCGCGCTGCCTGGGGCTTGGGGCCGCAAGATCAAGTGGTGGGCTGTGTGGGCCGGCTGGTGGCCTGGAAGGGGCAGGAGGTTTTTATCCGCGCGTTGGCTATGCTAAGCGCCGATTTCCCTCGCCTGCGGGGTTTGATCGTCGGTGGGCCGGAAGCGGGCAGCCGGGGGTACGCACAAGGGCTCCAGACGTTGGCGGAGGAGCTGGGGCTGAGGGAACGGGTGACGTTTACCGGCTTTCGCGCCGATGTGTTGCGGCTGTTGCCGGCTATGGATGTGCTAGCCCATACTTCGACGGCACCGGAACCGTTTGGCCGCGTCCTCATCGAGGGCATGGCTGCCGGCGTGGCCGTGATCGGCGCCAGCGCCGGCGCTGTGCCCGAAATCATCAAAGATGGTGTGACCGGGCGCACGGTGCCGCCCGGTGACTCGAGGGCGTTGGCCGAGGCATTGGCCTATGCGCTGGAGCATCCTGGCGAACGTGAGCGTTGGTGTCGCGCGGCCCGTGAGGTCGTCGAGCGGCGGTTCACGACGGATGCTTATGTACAGGGCGTGCAGCGAGTGTATGAGGAGCTTTTGACGTGATCGAATCGGATACGTCGCAGGCGGTGCCATCGCCCCAACCGGGCGCACGTCGCATTTGGGCGCAAGCTCTGGCCATTTTGGGGATCGTGGCCTTGGCCCTCGTTGGGGTTGCCGTCGCCTATGCGGTGGGTAAACGGATCGCCGCCGATCAGTGGCGGCTTTTGTTGACCGCCTCGGCCCTAGCTACCTACCTGGCTATCTCGTTGATCGACGCGCGCCATGGGTTGTTGCTTTGGATCGTCACCGCACCTTTTGCCCGCTTTGCCTATCTAGATCTCGAATTGGGCGCGGGCATACCGAACTTGACCCTCAATCGGATCATGACTGGCTGGCTCTTGGTGTTGCTCCTAGCCCAGTTCGCAGTGCGCAGTCGGCGATTGCCGCGCATCGTCTTGGCCGACGTCTTGTTGTTAGCTTTTTTAGGCGCCTCGGCGCTGTCGGTGCCCCATGCCATCGTAGGGCTGCAGAGCGCGGTGCAATCTTTTTTTGACCTGCTCGTCATCCCCACGGCGATTTATTTCTTGGCCCGCTGCTTGATCACCAACCAAGAGGAATTGCGCGGTGTCATGGTGGCCTTGTTGATCGTCGGGTTGTATTTGGGGCTCTTGGCCACCCGCGAGCAGCTCACAGGCGATGTATGGTTCTATCCCGAAGACCGCAGCGTACAATACACGGCCAGCATTCGCCGTGTGGTGGGCTTGTTGGGCAACCCGGCTTATATCGCTGTGACCATCGACATGACCATTCCCTTTGCTTGGTATCTGTTTTTCAAAGCGCGGCACCATCGTTTAGGGCTAATTCTGATTATTTTGGCCATGATGGCGGGCGTCTTTTTCTGTATGAATCGTTCCGGCTGGGTGGGGTTGGTCGTCGCTCTGATCGTTCTGGCGCTGTTCGTGCGCCGCTTTCGTCCCATCTTTTTCCTCATGGTGATGTTGGCCCTCATCGTCGCGGGCAGCTATTGGGCCTTGATTACCACCAGCGCTGCCGTGCAAGAACGGCTCACGGCGCAGGGGCCCATCGATTACCGCATGGAAACGTGGGATGTGGCCTGGCGTATGATACGCGATAACCCGATATTCGGTATCGGCTATGAGAACTTTCGCCTTATATACTCCCAGTATGGCTATTGGGATGTCTATCTGCGCGCCACCCCCACGCCCCATAACACTTTTCTATGGGTGATGCTTATGGGCGGGATCGTTGCCCTATTGCCCTATGTCCTCTTTTGGGGGGCGGCCTTGTTTCTGGCGCTCGGCGCCTATCTGCGGGGCAAGCTGGATAGCGAACAAGCCAACGCGACCTCGGGCCCAGATCCGGACCTAGCCGGCGCGTTTTTGGCCTCGATGGCGGCCATCCTGGTGCCGAGCCTGGTGATGGATGTGTTTCAGGGTTATTACAACACCATGATCATGTTCCTGATCCTGGGCGCATTCTTGGGCACCGTGATTGGTGAGCAGCGGATACATGCCAGCCCCTCTTTATGGCAACGGGTGCGCGCCGTCTTGGTGCAACGGACGTTTTGAGATGATGCGACGACTGAGCGAAACTCGCCGACAATCCCCTCGCCAAGAGCGCCTCAAAGGGGCCAAGGAAGTGCAGATCGAACGACGCTGGCGAGATGCCCTGTTGCAAGGCGGATCGAGCGCTGACTTTCGCCAAGCCTATGACGAACTGCATCGCGAATTTTTGCGCCAACAGGGCCAGGGAGCAGAGCCGGGCGAGGCCGATATCTATGGGCAGGTGAACCCGCGAGCAGGGGCTGAGGATCGGGTGCGTGCTGTGTTGCTGCGCGCGGCTGGATCGGGCAAGCGCATCCTCGAAGTGGGCACCGGCGACGGCCTGACCTCCTATCTATTGGCGCAGCAGGGTAATGAGGTCATCACCATCGACGTGTCTGAGGTAGCCTTGCAACACGCCCGCGTGCGTTGGGGCAAGGATACGGGGTTGGCCTTGACCCATGCCCTTGGTGATGCTCGCGAGCTTTCTTGGGCCGACGCTTCCTTCGATCTGGTCATCAGCGAAAACCTGGTCGAGCACATTTCGCCAGCCGATATGCGCCGGCATTTGGCCGAAGTAAGGCGAGTGTTAATCTCCGGAGGGCATTATGTGCTTTATACGCCCTCGCGACTGTGGAGCGGGCGCGTCTCGGCCGGTTTTCATTTACATGTTTACACCCTGCGCGAGCTATGCGCCATGTTGAGGGAACACGGCTTTGTGCCGACCTGGATCGAGCCCCGTCTGCTGCATCGCACCGGGCGGCTGATCTCGGTCGGCGGCTTGGGGCTGCGGTTTGTCATGGCGTATGAAGCGCTTTTGGGGGCCTGGCGGGTGCACCGCTGGCCTTATGCCCTCAAGGCGCGTGTCATCCCCAGTGTCATGGTATCGGCTCAACGCGAGGAAGGGGCATGACCAAGATCGCCGTTTTAGGAGCCTACCCCCTGGATCCTACGCGTTTGAGCGGGGTCGAGGTGGCCATCGTTTATGTACAGCGAGAGTTGCTCAAGCAGCCCGACGTGACGTTGCATGTCATCTCTTGCCACAGCTCGCTAACCGAGCCCAAGACGGTGCAGGACGGGCGCTTGACAGTGACCTACCTTCCGCGAGGTAGCCATGGGCGCATCACCTGGCATCGCCAAGAGGTGGCCGCCCTGCGCCGCGTGTTGGATGCCTTTTGCCCCGACATGGTACATGCCCATGGTTCGGGCTTGTACGCTGGTGCCGCGTTGGGCAGTGGGTACCCTGCCGTCGTCACGGTACATGGCATCGCCGCCCAAGAGGCGCGCCTGGCCTATAACGACCCGGCCACGAGCTGGGGAGATCGTTTACGGGGCTTGCTGGATAGCGCCTATGAGCGTTGGGTCATCGGGCGGGCGGAGCATCTCATCGTCATCAGCCCCTATGTGGAACAAGTCTTTGCCCGAGTGTTTCGGGGCACTTGTTATCTGGTGGAGAACGCTTGCGAAGAGCGCTTCTTTGATCTCCGTCGCGAGCCAGTGCCCGGGCGGCTCCTCTTCGCCGGGCCCGTCATTCCGCGCAAGGGGGTTTTGTTACTGCTACAGGCTTTAGAACGAGTGCGCCGGGAGATGCCCGAGGCGCATGTGCGCATCGCGGGCTCTTTGAACGCCGATCCCGATTATGCGCGCGCTTGCCAGGCGTTGGTCGCCGAGCGGGGGATGGAAGAGGCCGTCGCCTTTTTGGGGCATGTATCACAGGAACAAGTGTTGGAGGAGTACCGCCGTTGCGCGGTTTTTGTATTGCCCTCCTTCCAAGAGACGGCACCCATGGTCATCGAACAGGCCATGGCTGCTGGTGTGCCCAGCGTGGCCACCCGTGTGGGCGGTGTGCCTTGGATGTTGGAGGATGGCGTAACCGGTTTGACCTTGCCGGCGCCGGGCGCAAACGAGCTCAGAGGAGAAAGAGGGCAGACAAGAGGCGGGCTATCCCTTGCTTCTACTGTCGATGAGCTGACCAGGGCGATTTTACGCTTGTTGCAAAACCCGGCCCAGGCTCGATCCATGGGGGAGCGCGCCAGGATCGAAGCGGAGGCCCGCTTTCGCCCGGAGGCGGTGGCCCGGCGGACCTTGGGGGTGTATCGCTCGGTGTTGAGCACTGACCCTAACCGCCGGTTTCGGATGATATGAGGAAGGCGTCATGATCATCGTACAGACCCCGTTGCGCATCAGCTTTTTGGGAGGAGGCACCGATTTCCCCGCTTTTTACCGCAAGTATGGTGGCTGCGTGCTCAGCTCGACCATAGACAAGTATATTTTCGTTATCATCAAGCGTCGTTTCGACAACAAGATTCGCCTGGGGTATACGCGCACCGAGTTGGTGGACAGCATAGATGAGCTACAACATGAGCTGATACGCGAGGCGCTGCGCCTTACCGGCATCGCTCACCAAGTGGAGCTTTCGACCATGGGAGACATTCCCTCCGAGGGCTCTGGGCTCGGCTCCTCCAGCACCGTCACCGTGGGGTGCCTCAACGCCATGTACGCCTATCTGGGGCGCCTCGTGGATGCCGAGACGCTGGCCCGTCAGGCTTGCCAGATCGAGATCGATATTCTGGGCAAGCCCATCGGCAAGCAGGACCAATACATCGCCGCTTATGGTGGCCTGCGTTTCATTCGCTTCCTGCCCGATGATGGCCATGAAGCTGCATCCGGAGACGTGATCGTGGAATCGATCGCCATGGACGAAGAGGTGCGGCGGGCATTGAACGAGCGGCTGCTCCTCTTTTATACCGGCGTCACCCGCTCGGCCGGCTCCATCTTGCGGGAGCAGGTGGCCAACATAGAGGTGCGCACCGATGTATTGATCGGGCTCAGAGACCTAGCCCAGGAGGGGCGGGAGCACCTGGAGGCGGGCCGGCTCGATGCCCTGGGCGCCTGCATGCATCGCGGGTGGGAATTCAAACGCCGGTTGGCCAGCGCTATTTCCAGCCAGGCCATCGACGAGATGTACGAGGCCGCGCGTCGCGCCGGGGCGTTGGGGGGCAAGATCACCGGCGCAGGCGGCGGTGGCTTTATGCTGCTTTATTGCCCACCCAAGAGCCAAGACGCTGTGCGTTATGCCTTGCGTGGTTTGCGCGAGCTCCCCTTCCGCCTTGAGCGAGACGGATCGAAGGTGATACTGAATGTACGCAGAGACTGAGCCAAGCGATCAAGAGGCAAACGCCGGGACATGCCAGGTGGGCTTTGACGGGCCGGCCTTCCTTCGCGATTATGGCCGGCGCGTATCAACGCTTTTAGAGGCCCTGCCCTGGGAGGTCGTCGACCGCGTCGTCGAGGCGTTGCATCAGGCCCGCTTGTGTCGCGCCCATGTGTTCGTATGCGGCAACGGGGGCAGTGCGGCTACCGCCGCCCATATGGTGAACGATCTCAACAAGGGGGCCAACGCCCCCGGCGTGCCACGTTTCCGCGCCGTGGGCCTGGCCGACAATGTGCCCCTGCTCATGGCCTGGAGCAACGATCGCTGCTATGCCGACGCCTTGCTCGAACCGCTGCGCAACCTGGCCCGGCCCGGCGATATGTTGGTGGGCTTTAGTTGCAGCGGTAACTCGGAAAATGTGCTGCGCGCCGTCGATTATGCCCGGCGGCTAGGCGTTTTCACCGTCGGGCTGACCGGTCATCCCGGCGGGAAACTGGCCGCTCTGACCGATCTCTCCATACTGGTGCCTGGCGACTGTATGGAGCAAGTGGAGGATGTGCATCTGCTTTTGGAGCACGCCATGATCGGCGCGTTGCGCGAACGGGCTCAGCGCGACCTATTGCCCAGCTTATTGTTGGCCAGCGGTCGTGGCGCGACGCCGCAGCGCCCGTCAGTGCCTCGCGATCTGCCCCCACGCCCGGCGATTTTGATCGACCGCGATGGCGTCCTCAACGCCAATCGCGCCGATCACGTCAAGAGCTGGGAAGAGCTATGTCTCTTGCCGGGGGTGCTCGAGGCATTGCACGAGTTGGCCCGTTTAGGGCTGCCCATCGTGGTCGTCACCAATCAGGCGGCGATCAATCGCGGGATGGTCGATTTTGAGGTGGTGGAGAGTATCCATCTGCGCTTGATGGACATGGTAGTCGCTCATGGTGGCCGTATCGACGCGGTGGTATGGTGTCCGCACCGTCCTGACGAGGGCTGCGCCTGCCGCAAACCGGCGACGGGAATGCTGACTTATGCTGCCCAGAGCTTGAATCTTGATCTGTCCCGCTCCTACTTGGTGGGCGATGCCGAGAGCGACATCGCTGCCGGAGGCGCCGTGGGCTGCCGCACCGCTCTGGTGCGCACGGGGCGCGGCGCGGAGGCATGTGAGCGCGTGAAGGCGTGCTGGGGGGAAGCTTGCCGTCTCGTCGAGGATCTGGGCGAGGCCGCGCGTTGGATCATGGAGTGCGAGGGCAAAGCCCGGTGAGCAACGTGCTGACGATGGAATACCAGGGGCGCACCGTTGATCTGCGGGAGCTCATGCGTTATATCATCGAGCATCCCGCCGCCGAACGTTATTCCCCTTGGTTTTTTACCTATTATGCCGATCTCGCCGGCGAGGCCTATTTGGGCCGTTATGTGCGCTTTTTAACCAAACTGCTGGCCTTGGTAGGCAAGCCGATAGCTGGGCTGGACGTTTTGGATGCCGGTTGTGGCTTTGGCATCATGGCCATGTTGGTCGCCCTCATGGGCGCCCGGGTGCACGGGCTCGACGGCCATCGTGGGATGATTCAGACCTTTCGCACCTATCTCAATGTGCTCCCCTTCGAACTGCCGGTGACGCCGCAGGTCGGCGACGTGGCGGCCATGCCCTATGCCGATGAGGCTTTTGATCTGGTGCTTTCGCACGAGGCCGTCTCTCACTATAGCAATATCGAGGGCTTTATTCACGAAGCCGCTCGTGTGTTGCGTCCCGGCGGGGCGCTGTTACTCTCTGACAGCAACAACGCCTTGAACCGTGTCGTGGTACGC
>JACIWY010000589.1 GCA_014360745.1 Chloroflexota bacterium | reverse complement strand
CCAGATCGGCCACCGCTTCGGCCTGGGCCAGGTCCAGGCGGCCGTTGAGAAAAGCGCGCAAAGTGAACTCGCCCGGCTGGGCCAGGCGGGCGCCGCTCGCCAGGCAGAGCTCCAAAATCTCGCGCAGGGGGATGGGCCCACCGTGGGCGTTGATCTCGATCACATCCTGCCGGGTATACGTGCGTGGGGCACGCATGGCGGCCACCAACACTTCATCCACAACGGCGCCGCTTTCCGGATGGACGATGTGCCCATAATAGAGGCGATGAGATTCAGGGCCTTGCTTCCAGGTCGGATCGGCGGGGCGAAAGAGCCGCCGAGCGATTGCCAAGGCCTCGGGGCCGCTGAGGCGCACAATGCCAATGCCCCCTTGGCCAAGAGGTGTGGAAATGGCGGCGATGGTGTCGTCGAGCGTGTACACGGAGAAAAGGCTCTCAGGCCGGCGGGAGTTCAGGGCGGGAGGGAGCTCCTCGCCGAATATATTCCTTAAAGCTCTTGTTGAACTTGCTGCGCGGCAACAGGACGCGGTGGCCACAAAAGGCACACTTGAGGCCGATGTCCGCCCCGATGCGCACCACGAGCCACTCGTTGGCCCCACAAGGGTGCGGCTTGCGCAGCCGTACCACGTCATCCAGGCGCACGTCCACGAGACGCATCATCGCCCTCAGGCCTCCTGCACCGAATCCTTGGGCGCATAAAAGCGCAGCAACGTGCTGCCATACTGGCGCTCGCGGTAAAGGAGCAGCTCTCGCAAGGGCAAATCCTGGGCTTCTTTAGGGTGGATCTGCACCACGACCTGCCCCATCGGGGTTAGCAAGCTCTTGGCGTCCAGAGCCAGAAGCGCCTTGGCCCACAGCTCTTGATATTGGGGCGGAGCCACATAGATGAGATCAAAGGGCTCGGCGGGGTCGGCATGGTTGAGATAGTGGAAGGCGTCCTCGTGCAGCACGAGGGCTCGATCGGCCAAGCCGGTGATCTCCAGGTTGCGCTGGATGGTGGCCACCGCCTTGCGTGCCCGCTCGACAAAGACGACAAACTCGGCCCCACGGCTCAGAGCCTCAATGCCCACGCTACCGGTGCCGGCAAACAGGTCGAGGACACGCGCACCAATGATCTCGGCACCGAGTATGTCGAATACCGCGCCCTTGACCTTATCGGACACGGGGCGCGTGCCCGAGCCGGGGACCATGACCAATTTCCGTCCCTTGGCCTTGCCTGCAATGACGCGCATGGGATACACTCCAAACAGATGGAAAGCGCAAAAAGTGTAGCACGGGTGGGGGAAACGGTCAACCTGAACCCCCCGGGTGGGCAAATTCGAGTCCTCCTGTGCGGGAGACTCCACGAAGGATGAAAATACCTTCTTACCACGCCAAATGCTCTAGGTCAGGTGACGGGCTCCGCCGTGCCCGCACCTCATAGCTTGCCGTTTTCCAAAGAGCGTATACAGTACGGATAACGCATTCTCGCCTTCATGCAGAAGGAGCACACCATGAACAACGAGCCAAAGGGAAATACGGGCGCCTGGAAGCCCAAGATCTGTGAGAATATGCCCGACGTGTCGGACCGCACTTTGCGTTGGGCGGCGCAATTGGGCCTGGACGCTCTGGCTTTGCCCGGTAGCCTGGCCGATCCGGAGAAGCTGGGCTATTGGACGGAGGAGGGATGTCGAGCCGTGGCTGAACGGGTGAAAGCGTTCGGCCTCGAGGTGGGGATCATGATGCTGCACAATGTCACCCCACGGATCATCTGGGGCCGGCCCGGCCGCGATGAGGACATCGAAAAGGTGCAACGTTCCATCCGCGCCGCCGGAGCGGCGGGTTATCCGGTGGTGGAGTACAACTTTTACAACCACCGCGCCATCGAGGGCTATGCCCAGAAACCGGGCCGCGGTGGGGCGCTTTATACCTATTATGATAATGCTCGTTTAGAGGCGCTTCCGCCAGTGCCAGAAGAGGAGCGGGCCACCCCTGAAGAGACATGGGATCGGTTGCGCTACTTTTTACAGGCGGTCGTCCCTACGGCCGAGGAGGCCGGCGTGCGCCTGGCCCTCCACCCCAATGATCCTCCGCCCCCCTTCAGCCGGGGCACAGCCCAGGTGGTACATGGCCTTGAAGGGATGAAGCGCTTGATCGAGCTCGTGCCCAGCGTAGCCAACGGCATCACCTTCTGCCAGGGCTCCTTCGCCG
>JACIWY010000588.1 GCA_014360745.1 Chloroflexota bacterium | reverse complement strand
TCGGGCGAGCCCCGACCGGCCAGCACCTCGCTGGCGATGGCGATGTCCAGCCACCCTGATGCATCGCGGCAGGAAAAGGGATGGTGCAGGGTACGTTCCCACATGGCCTGGTGCGGTGTCACCCCGGCCGGGAGATAGCGGGGCAGGATGTCCTCGCCCAGGTTGTTGCGCACGGTGGGATAGAGTGCCCAAATAAAGCCAGGTACGTCGAGCGTCTGACCCTGCGGATCGATGCGTAACATATACTGGGCGAACTCCATATTGGTGAGCGCAGCCCCTGCACGCAGCGCCATGGCATAGCCATCGCCCGTGGTGTCGATGAGGTGCCGTCCCTCGCTGGGGAATATCTGGCGGGCGCCCCCCGCGCCTAGTACCACCGCCCCGGCGCGGTAGAGGATCGTGGTTCCATCGGTGCCCAGGGCCACAGCGCCGCAACACGCCCCCTTGTGGACGATTAGGTCGACGACGAAAATGTTCTCGTGCACAAGGATCTCGCGCAGGGCCATCTGTTTCTGCAGAACGACGACAATGTCGCCAGCATGGCCATGTCCCGAATTCAGAATGCCGTGCGCTCGAGGTTGATCGCCAAAGCAAGAGTAGGCGCTGTAATGGCGCTTGCGGCCCTCAGGGTCGGGGATGAAACGCAAGCCCCAACGTTCCATCTCGGCAGTGCGTTCGGGCAGCTCATAGGCCAAGATACGCGCCAGGGTCGGATTGGCCATGCCCAAGCCGGCATCGAGGATGTTGGCCAGATGCACTTCGGGGCTATCTTCAGGAGACGAGCACTCGTCGGCCACCTGCCAAGCCACCCCCCGGCCCGGTGCGGTGGTGGCGCCGGAGGCACCCAACTTGCCTTTGAGCGCTAGAAGGACCCGCGCGCCGGCGTCGTGAGCGGCCACGGCGGCGCGACAGGCTGCGCCGCCCCCGCCGATGACCAGGACGTCGGTCTCGATGATGCGGTCGATAGGATATACGGCCACGAACCAATCTCCCTCAAGTTTAGATGCCGGGCACAGCCGTATAGGGGCTCCGAGTGCCCTGTACCCGGCCTTAGGCCACGGCGCCGCTTGCGCGCAGCGCGGCGATCTCTTCCGGCGAGTAGCCCAATTCGCGCAATACCTCGTCGGTGTGTTGGCCCAGTGTCGGAGGAGGGATACGCCGCGTAGCCGGCGTGCTGTAGAGCCGAATCGGCGTGCCCAACAGCTTGATCGTGCCTATTAGGGGATGTTCCATCTCGACGACCATCTCGTTGGCCAGGATCTGCGGGTCCTCGGCAGCTTCATCGAACGTCTTGATTTCGGCGCAGAGGATGCCCTTGGGCTCAAGATCCTCGATCCATTCTGCCGTCGTCTTGTCTAGAAAGCGTTGCTGTAGAATGGCATTGATCTCGGCCGCCCGGGCGGGGCGCTCGGCCTTGTTGGCAAAGCGCGGATCTTGGGAAAGGTCGCCGATGCCCAGGGCGATGGAAAGATCGCGCAGGGCATCGTCAGTAAACACGGGCGAGATCTCGATATAGCCGTCGGCGGTGCGGAACGATTTTTGAATGGCTGCCTCTGAGGAACCGACGGCGCCGGTGTGCTCGACGCGTTCACGGTTGAGCCTCTCGGCGGCGTTCCAAGTGTTGCTGTGAAAGGCGGCGCTGAGCAAATCGGTGGAGACGAGCTGCCCCAAGCCGGTGCGTTCGCGGTTCTGCAGCGCCAGCAGGATGCCGATGGTCAAGAGCAAGCCGGCGGGATAATCCACCGATATCCCCGCCGGCACGGGGAGGCCATCAGGGCCCAGGGGCTCGAAAAGGCCCCCGGTGGCGCGGGCCATCAAATCATGTCCGCCACGTCCGCGCTCGACATAAGGGCCACGATCGCCCCAACCGCTGGATTGAGCATAGATCAAGCGGGGGTTGCGGATGTGTAGCGTCTCGTAATCGAGCCCCAGCCGGGCCATGACGCCCGGGCGAAAGTTGTGCACCAACACATCGGCCGTATCTACGAGCTTGAGCAATACCTCACGCGCAGCTTCCTGTTTGAGATCCAAAGCTACGCTGCGCTTGTTGCGATTCAAGCTGGCAAAGGGCATGCTCACACCATCGATATAGGGTCCCCAGGCGCGGCTCCAATCGCCGGAGCCGGGGCGCTCGATCTTGATCACATCGGCGCCGAAATCCCCCAGGAGCTGCATGCCCATAGGACCCT
>JACIWY010000587.1 GCA_014360745.1 Chloroflexota bacterium | reverse complement strand
ACCGCACCCATCGCCAGGCGCCGTTCGGCCCCCCCACCGGCCGAAACGGCGCCTGCGATAGGGAAAAGGAGGAGATCGGTCGGCAGGTTCTCACCAACCTGCATTAGAAAGATGAGATGTAAGGCCAAAATCTTACTTTTCGGCCTGTCCGTTGCCGAAACGGCGGCGCAGCCGGGCGAGGATGCGTTTGTTCAACAGCGCGTCGGCCCCCACGACAATGCGCTGGATCTGGGCCAGGATATCGCCCTCGCCCTCCCAATACTCGCGCAAGAGCGCCTCGCCAGCCTGCCCCATCATGGCCACCACCCGGCTGAGGATAAAAGCCAGGGCCACCGTATCGTCGGCCAGCCCGATAGGCATCAAAAAATCGGGCACCAAGTCGATGGGCGAGATGACATAGGCGCTTACCAAGATGAGCTGCGCCTTGAGCACCACATCGACGCGCGGATCGCGCATCAAGCGCAGCAACAAAGCAAACAGATCGGGCAAGAGCAGCATATAGTCGCGCAGACGCCCTTCGACGTGATGACGACCGAGCCAATGCGCCACCCTGCGGCGCAGCCGCGAGTAAAAGCGCTCTGCGCGTTCGATCCGCTCGAGTTCCACTTGGGGTAGATTCATCCTCTGCTCTCCTCACTATGTCATGTCCGAGGTCGTTGTTGACAGTCTACCCCAACTTTTGGCCTGAGGGAAAAAGGTCTCTAAAACTATTGACCTACAATCCTTTCTATGATACACTAGCAATCGATGCTAGATCTCCTTCGTGACGGTTTTGTGACAAGCCTAGACTGAGGGAATCTACATTCTGGTAGATTCGATGGCGTTTCCCATTCTCGGAGCACACGAGCGGGGACGATTATTCTGAGAATCTGTCCAGCAGGGTTCAGAAGAGGGGTGGCTTTCCACGTGGAAGACCATCCGAAATGTGTCCAAGGAAGGTACGAGAATGGGAACGAAGCTCTACGTCGGCAATCTTAACTACGACACGACCGAAGCCGCCTTGCAGGCTCATTTTGAGCAGGTGGGTGACGTCACAGAGGTAGCCATCATCCGCGACCGCGAGACCGGCCGCTCCCGAGGCTTTGCCTTTGTGGAGATGGCCGATAACGAGTCGGCCCAGGCAGCCATCGAACAGCTCGACGGCGCCTCGCTCGATGGGCGCCCCCTAAAGGTCAACGAGGCCAAGCCTCGTCCGGATAGGGGGGAGAGCCGTGGGCAACCTCGCGGCGGCCGTGGGGGTGGCGGCGGCTATCGCGGAGGCGGCGGTTATCGCTAGACCTTGCGTCCGCTAGAAGCAGAGCCCGCGCCCGGTGTGCTCGCCGGTGCGCGGGTTCACGCTTTTTATCGGCGAAACGGCCTTGCCCCGCTTGCGCTACAGATAGCGTTCTACCTCTGGGATCCGCCAGCGCACCTGCTCCTCCGAGCCGGGGTGACGGCGGAAGGGGTGGCGCGCCTCGGCGACCGAGATGTTGCCCACGATCTCCATCTCCTCAATCCGTTCATGGCCTAGGCCCCGAAGGGCGCAATAGTGAATATAACCCACCTCGCCCGCCTGAAACCCCATGAGCTGCGCGGCCAAAGAGTCGGCGGCCACAAAATCGGTGCTGGCGATCGCGATGCGCCACTCCACAGGATCGCCGCTTACCGGCCCGCTGCCCTCCATCCCCCGATAACCATCGATGATGGCCAAGTGAGGGGCGACATAGGGCGCCAGCTTGTATAGATTGAGATTGGTGCCTTGCGGCCCGGCGTGTATGCTGGATTTGTGCGGCAGGCTGCCCACAGCCATGTTCTTGAGCGACAAGGTGACGAGCACAATATCGTGCGTCTTGGGCGGGCCCACAGAGATGCGATAATCGCTTTCTACCATGGTGCGAGCCACGCGCAAGAGCTTGGGCCGCAAGTGGCCGTCATAAGCCCAAACCTCGACCGTCTCGTCCTGTTTGAGATCCACCACTCGAATAGGGTAACGCTCCAAAAGGGCGGTGAACCCGTAATTCCTGAGCCCCTGCTCAAACGAACCCGATGCCGGGTTGCCGGCCAGGGTCACCTCGCCCACCCCTCTCGCTTGCAAGACGTCGAGCACTGCGCGCACCGCGTCCACATGGGTCGCCGCCAGAGGCCGGTGCACACTGACAAAATTGGGCTTGATCAACACCCTCTTTTTGCCGACGACCCGAACATCATCGC
>JACIWY010000586.1 GCA_014360745.1 Chloroflexota bacterium | reverse complement strand
TCCATCATCCACGTCTGTGGCGAGCTGGACAGCCAGGGGACATGGCAAGATGTGAACGGCGACGGGCACTTTAACATCTTTTTGTGGGTCAAGAACACGGGGTCTTCGCGGATCGCAGCGCCCGAGATGAGCGACCTCTTTTTGGGGCCGGAGGGCGCTTTTGGGCGGGTGGTGCATCAAAGCGGGGCCAGCGGCTCCCAGCCCTACTGGACTTGCGATGTGGAGAACGGCGACGCCTGGGACCCGACCACAACGCTCAAAATAACCGTCCATTATGTCTCGACGCTGGAATCGGGGCGGTATTTTGTCAAGCTGGTGCTGCCCAACGGCGTGGCCGACGACGATTACTTTGGGTTGTGAACGATGCACGTCATCCTGGTCACACTCATTGTGATAAGCCTGGCGCTGTTCGCCGTCACGCCTATCGCCCAGATTCACTTTTCCAACCAAGAAATGACCCGCGCGGGTTGGCGCGAGATGGTGGAACGCGAGCGGACGCGGGCGGACACCCATCTGGAGGTCGTGAGCGCCCAGGCCCAGAATCTGGCCATGACGGCCGTCTTGCGCAACGTGGGCACTACCAAGCTGGCCGATTGGTCGCAGTGGGATGTCATCGTCCAATATTACGGGCTTACGGGGAATCTGGTGATCTGTTGGCTTCCCTCGGAAGCCGGAAACGGCCGCTGGTGGGCCGTCGAGGGGCTGTATTACGACGCGGAGCAGGGGCAAGGGGAGGTCTTTGATTTGGGCACTCTGAACCCGGGGGAGGAGGTCAAAATGCGCATAACCCTCTCCCAACCGGTGGCGGCCGGCAGCCTTGTGTCGTTAACGGTTGTCACCCCCGAAGGCGTTCGCGCATCCACCACCCTGATGGCGGATTGACGAACCCGACCGGCGCGCTCTTAAAAGGCCACAGGATGGCGATGGGCGGGAGAAGGCCGATCTCATAGATCACGTGGAGCAGCGGCATGGCAGGCAGGATATTGTTAGTGGATTCGGACCCGAACTGGGCGTCTTTTACGCTGGGCTGCCTTCGGCGAGAGGGATACCGCACAATGCTGGTGAACGGCCTAGCCGAGGGGCTGGAGAAAGCGTCCAAGATGGAGCCCGACCTGATTCTGGTGGACGCCGATACCGTCATGTTGCCCTGGGAGGAATTGGCCTCCGAGTTCCGCAAAGAGCCCGCCATCGCTGAGGTGCCCTTCGTCCTGCTTACATCACAAGGGCTCGATCAGGCGTCGCACAAAAGCGATGCGGAGCCGCCGGCCGATGTCTTGTTCAAGCCTTTCGAAGCCGAGGAGTTGCTCGCCAAAATCCGCCCGTTGCTGCAAAACCGCAACGGGCGGCGCTCGGTGATCTCGACCGGCAACGCCGAGATGGACGGCAAGATGGGCGGGGGCATCCCGCTTGGCTCGTTGACCCTGGTCGAGGGCAGCTCGGGTGCGGGCAAATCGGTGCTCGTGCAGCAGCTTATCTGGGGATCGCTCCACGATAGCTATCGCCTGGCGCTCTTTACCAGCGAAAACACGGTGCGCAGCTTGGTCAGCCAAATGCAGAGCCTGAGCCTGAACATTCTCGACTATTTGCTCTTGGGCAAGCTCGGCGTATATCCCATCGAGGTCTCGGGGCTGGGCTCCCGAGCGTTGGACGTGCTGCTGCAGGCCATAAGCAGCCAGAGCTGGCGCGATATGATCTTTATCGATTCGCTTACCTCTGCCATGGCCCATTGCGCTCCCGAGCAGGTGCTGGGCTTTCTGGAGGGTTGCAAGCGCCTCTGCGCCAACGGGGTGACGATCGTCGTCGTGTTGCATTCGCACAGCGTCACCAAAGAGTTGCTGATTCGCATCCGCTCGCTCTGCGACGCCCATTTGCAGTTGCGCACCGAAGAGATGGGGCAAAAGCTGATTCGAATGATGGAGGTGACCAAGATTCGCGGGGCAGACAAGACCACGGGGAACATCATCAGTTTTGATGTCGAGCCCGGTTGGGGCATGCGCATCATTCCCATCAACAAGGTCAAGGGGTAAGCTATGGCCAGCAGTGGCATGCCCTTTGTCCTCCGGCCCTTGGAGGAGGAGCACGAGCATGGCGAGCATTGCAGCCTTCGTGCCCTCCTCCCCCCTGCGCTGCGCCAAGCCTGCGAGCACAGCGAGCCGCTGGACGATTATTTGCACCGTCTGCCCCTGGATCAGATCGG
>JACIWY010000585.1 GCA_014360745.1 Chloroflexota bacterium | reverse complement strand
TCAAGGCCATCGATCGCCAGTTGGGCGTGGCTTAGCCCGTGCGAACGATCCTCTTTACCGGCAAAGGGGGCGTGGGCAAGACCACCCTATCGGCGGCGACAGCGTTGCGCAGTGCCTCGCTGGGCAAGCGCACTCTGGTCATCAGCACCGATATTGCCCATAGCTTGGCCGATGCGCTGGATATGCCGCTGGGGAACGATCCTCTGGCCGTGGGGCCGCCGGGCTTGTACGCCGCCGAGCTGGACACGGCCGAGGAATTGGAGCGCTACTGGGGGGAGATCAAGCGCAGGATCGCCGATTCGCTGCGCGAGCGGGGCTTTAGCCCGACAGTGGCCGGCGAGTTGGCGGTCTTGCCTGGGCTGGACGAGATCGTGGGCCTGGTGCGCATCAAGCGTTATCACGACGAAGGCGCTTACGATGTGCTGATCATTGACAGCGCCCCTACCGGCGCGGCGATGCGCTTGTTGAGCGCGCCGGACTTGGGGCAGCGCTATGCGCGCAGCATGCTCACCCTGTCGAGTGGCCTAGCGCGCATGGTTATGCCCTCGCTGCGTTCCCTGCTCAAGACGCCGCTAGGGGAGGGGATGGTGCAAGAGCGCATCGCTCGGCTTTTTGAGCAGGTGCGCGAGTTGCGCGAAATCCTTACCGACGGAGAGCAGACCTCGGTGCGATTGGTGCTTAATCCCGACCATATGTCGCTGCGCGAAACACAACGCGCTTATACTTATATGAACTTGTTCGGCCTCACGGTGGATGCCGTGTATGCCAATCGCGTGATACCTATCGAGGTGCAGGATCCTTTCTTCGAGGATTGGAAGCTCGACCAGGCGGCTCATCTAGAGGAGATTCGCCATACTTTTGCCCCATTGGCGGTGTTCGAGGTGCCTCTCATGCGCCAGGAAGTAGTGGGCCTTGAGGCGCTGGGGGCGCTGGCCGAGACGTTGTATGGCGAGCGCGACCCTACCGAACCTCTGGCCACGGAGCAACCCTTGCGCTTCTATATGGAGGATCACCGTTATATGTTGGCGCTGCGCATCCCCGGCGTGAGTGGCGGCAGCGTGGAACTGAGCAAGCAAGGCGACGAGTTGTACGTGCGCCTAGGGCGGTTGCGCCGCTCGCTCGTGTTGCCGCAATACCTGGCCGGCATGCAGCCGACCTGGGCACGAGTGGAGGGGAATGTGCTCAAAGTGGCCTTTGAGGACAAACCTCAGAGCAGCGGCTGATTTGACAAGAGGCCCCTTTCCCTTATACTGACTAGCGTTTGGGCGCCGCATTCGTCTAGTGGCCTAGGACACCACCCTCTCAAGGTGGAGATCGGGGGTTCGAATCCCCCATGCGGTACCAGAAGGGGCCGGCTTGCCAAAAGCTGGCCCCTTTTCGTTATTTTGCGCCCGCGTAGGGGCATGCGCCGAGCGTCGAGCCTTCACCCTTTTCTCTGGGTGCCACAAGGAGGTTCACATGGCTCGCATCTATATCGGTACTTGTAGTTGGGCCGACCACGCCAACTTTTATCCCGAAGGGCTGCCCGCGAACGAGCAGATCACCTATTACGCGTTGCACTTTCCCGTTGTCGAGATCAATTCCACCTATTATCGGATGATGCCGGCGCGCAACTTCCACCTTTGGGCGGAGCGCACTCCGGAAGGTTTTGTCTTTGACGTCAAGCCTTACAGACAAATCACCTGGCACGATCGCGAGAATCCGCCCAATGATGAGCAAACGGCGGCTTTTCGCGATTCATTGCAGCCTTTGCGCGAGGCCGGCAAGCTGGGCGCGGTGCATTTTCAGTTCCCACCCTGGTATGTGCTCAAACCGGAGAATATCGAATATATCTTGCATTTGCGCGAACTGTTTGCCGAGGATCGCATCAGCGTCGAGTTCCGCCATCGGAGCTGGCTGGAGGGGGATCACCTGCCAGGCTTGCTTGGCACCTTGCGCGAACAGGCCATCGGCCTTACGGTGGTGGATGAGCCGCAATTGGGCAGCGGCAGCGTGCCCACCGTGTTAGAGGTCACCAATCCCGAGCTGACCCTCGTCCGCTTTCACGGGCGCAACTATAAAAAGTGGTATGCCAGGGTCGAGACGACGGCCGAGCGTTTCGACTATCTTTACAGTGAAGAAGAGCTGCGGGAGTGGGTGCCCAACATTAAAAAGTTGGCCGAAGAGGCGCGTGAGCTGCATCTATTGTTCAACAACAACG
>JACIWY010000584.1 GCA_014360745.1 Chloroflexota bacterium | reverse complement strand
GTTAAGACACCCGATAGGAAGGTTTTGTAGAATATTTTATGACTTGGGGGGGGAACATGGAAAAGATGCAATTGGCCATTGTGGGTTGCGGGGGCATGGGTTATCGCCATCTGCGCGGCCTGCGCGCATTGGAGGAGAGCGGCCATAATCCATTCGAGTTGGTCGGTTGTTGCGACACGCGAGCCGACAACGCTGCTTATGTGGCCGACGAGGCCGAAAAAGCGTTGGGCAAGCGCCCGCGGACTTTTGGCACCATTGCGGAAATGAAGGAGGCTCTGCCCGAACTGCAAGCGGTCGACGTGACCACGCCGAATGGCACCCACCATGTGGTTGTGCAGCAGGCGTTCGATGCCGGGCTTCATGTGCTTTGTGAGAAACCGATGGCTCTGACCATCCGCGGAGCCAACATCATGATCGAGGCCTGGAAAAAGAGCGGCAAGGTGCTCAGTGTAGCCGAGAACTTTCGCCGTGATCCGATCTGTCGTTTGACCAAAGCCCTGCTGGATGCCGGGGTCATCGGCAAGCCGTACGTCCTCTTTCATACTGGTGCCGGCTCGGGCAATGGCATCATCATCGTGCCCAACCGACACGATAAATACTCGGCTGGGTTCGTCACCAGCTCCGGCGTGCATACGACCGATCTGATGATGTATTACCTGGGGGACATCGAAGAGGTCTTTGCGCGCACCAAACAGTGGGAGCCGATCCGCTATAAAAAGAACATGCGCTCCGTCTCTAGCTTTTACGCCCACTGGCAGGCCGAGATCCCCGACGAGGTGCATGCTACTGCAGAAGATACGCTCATCTCGGTCTTTACCTACAAGAGCGGCGCCTTGGGGCAGTGGACGGTGTTCTTGGCCGGGCATGGCAAAGGGTTCAGTTTCGGCGGTGTGTATGGCAGCGAAGGCTCGCTGCGATTGCCCGGCCCGCGCAGCGGCCAACCGGTGATTGTGCATCGCGATGACGTGGGCGAGATCCCGCAGGACAAACTGTTGGAGTATGTGCCCGATTTTCATCTCGATGAAAAGACGGCTACGCTCTTTGGCGCCGATCGGCTGACCTCCTATGAAGGGGGGATGGATTTCTCCGATGCGGCGATCATCGCCCAAGAGTATTGGGAATTGGGGGATTGTATCCTCACCGGCAAGCAGCCGGAAGTGAACCCCTATGTGGGTCGGCGTGACTTGGCAGCGGTATATGCTGCCCATGAATCGAACGTCATCAACCGCCCCGTGACGTTGGACGAGATCGAGGCCGAGACGACGGCTGTGTACGAACAGGATATCAACGAATACTGGGGAATCTAGGCGCATTCTCCGTCGTACCAGGCTCTTATGCTCATAAGAAGGGAGCGATATGGCCTATGAGGTGATCATTCGAGGGGGCCGGATTATCAATGGCACGGGGAGCCCTTGGTTTCAAGGGGATGTGGCCGTGCAAGGGGAGCGCATCGTCGCCATTGGGCGCCAAATAACGGGGGAAGCCGAGCAGGTGATCGATGCGACGGGGCGCTATGTCTGCCCGGGCTTTATCGACACACATACCCATTCGGATTTTTCCTTTTTTATCGATCCTACGGCGCAAAGCAAGGTGCGTCAGGGGGTGACGACCGAGGTGACCGGCAACTGCGGGAGTAGTGCGGCGCCCTGGATGGGCGCCGGTCGCCGGCCGGAGCGGACGGGGGGTTTTGAGCCCACTTGGAACACGATGGCCGAGTATCTGGACGCATTGTCCGCCGTAGGCAAGACGCTGAACATCGCCCCCTTGGTGGGCCATGGGACGATCCGTAGTGCGGTGGTGGGGCGCGAAAATCGCCCCCCAAGCGCAGAAGAGATGGCCCAGATGGAGCGCTTGTTGCGCGAGAGTCTACGCGCCGGTGCGGTGGGCATGTCTCTGGGGCTCTATTTTGCCCCGGGCATGTATGCCACGCACGAAGAATTGGTGCGCTTGTTGCGCATCGTCGGCGAGGAAGGCAAGATCACCGCCGCCCATATCCGCGACGAGGGCACCTATACCGTCGGTTTTCAAGCCGCTGTGGAGGAATTCATCCGGCTTGGTGAGGAAAGCGGCTGCCCGGTGCATATTTCCCACATCAAGGCACATGGTCCAGAGGTATGGGGCTTGTCGACCAAGATCCTGGAGCTGATCGCCAAGGCCCGAGAGCGCGGCGTCCAGGTCACTGCGGATCAGTATCCCTAAGAGGCTTCGGGGGGTGGGTTGATCC
>JACIWY010000583.1 GCA_014360745.1 Chloroflexota bacterium | reverse complement strand
GCCAACATGACAAGGCGACCACTTGCTTTGAGGCGGCATTGGCTCGTTTTGAAAAAGTAGGCGACGTTCGCGAACAGGCAATTGCCCATCTGCACCTGGCGGAGACGGCATTGGCCCAGGCGCGTCTCGCCGACACCCAAGCCCGTCGAGATGTGCTCCATATCTCACGTGCTCATTGCGCCGAGGCGACGCGACGTTTCAATCGAAGCGGTTATGCCCTCGGTCTGGCCGATGTTGACCGCGTCTATGCCGGCCTTGCCCAACTTGAGGGACGCTGGGCTGTGGCCGAACGTTACCTGCGCGATGCCCTCGCCGTATATGAGGAGCATGGCGACCGCCTGAACCTTGCCGAGACCCACGCCGAGTTGGGGCATTTGTTACAAGCGATGGGCCAAGAAAACCAAGCTCACGAGGCCCTCTCTCGCTCGCGCACCGAGTTCAGCTCGCTTCTAGGCGATCGAGAGGACACGTTGAACTAATAGATGGCGGGCACTTCTGTCTATAGAGGCTATTTAGGGGGCAGCCCGGGCGGATAGGGCGCCACATCCGGCGTGGGGCCGAGCTCGGCCAAGTGCTCGGCAATAGTGCGCCCGCTGAGAGGGTGTCGAATTTGGGGGACGATGTCGGCCAGGGGGACCAACACCGTGCCGCGCGCTAACATGCCGGGGTGCGGGATTTGAAGCTGTGGGGTATCTATGATCACATCATCATATAACAAGATATCGAGGTCGATGGGTCTCGGTCCATAGCGCACCGTCGGTTGGCGCCCCAGCAATTTTTCGATCTCTTTTAACATGGCGAGCAAAGCCTGTGGCTCCAGCGTTACCTCGACCTGGCAAGCTGCGTTCAAAAAGCGTGGCTGATCCTGAACACCCCAAGGTTCGGTTTCGTATAGCGGCGATAATGCCAGGAGCCGAGCGCCATGCCGGCATAATTCGCTCAAGGCATGATACAGGTTCGCTGCCCTGTCTCCCAGGTTAGCCCCTAAGCCGAGTAAGACTCGCGCCATAGTTAATGTGCGCGGATGATGGCATCGACCATGCGGGCCACGCGCACCATGGCCTGCACATCATGCACGCGTACCATATCCGCCCCCCCACGAGCAATCCCCAACGCCACCGCTGCTGCGGTCCCTTCCAGGCGTTGATCCTGCGGCAGGTTCAAGGTATAGCCGATGAACGACTTACGCGAGGGCCCCAGCAGGATCGGCAGCCCGAGCGCTCGAAGCTGTCCACTATGATTGAGCAGAGCCAGATTTTGCTCCACCGTTTTGCCAAAACCGATCCCTGGGTCTATCAGGATCCGCTCTGGCGCAATACCGGCGGCGATTGCTGCTGCCACTTGTTCACGTAACTCACGACATATGTCGGCCAGCAAATCCTCATAATGGATGCCCACATAACGCCCGCCGAGCCGTTCCTCCTGGGCGGCATCACGAGGTCGGCTGCGGTTGTGCATGATGACTACGGGAACCCCGCGCTCAGCCACCAGTGGGGCCAATTCCGGGTCCATGCGCAAACCCCACACGTCGTTCACTATATCGGCTCCTGCATCCAGCGCTGCCGCTGCCACCTCGGCTTTATAGGTATCTATCGAGATCGGCACCTCTGTCTCGGCTCGCAACCTTTCAATCACCGGCACAACGCGCTTGAGCTCCGTTTCAGCGTCCACTGGCGCGCCGCCCGGCCGTGTGGATTCGCCACCGACATCGATCAGGTCGGCGCCGTCGCGTACGAAATCCAGCGCCTGCCGCACAGCCCGTTCGACCGTCTCTTCCATCGTAATGGCGCCAGCCAAAAGGCCATCGCCGGAAAAAGAGTCGGGCGTGACGTTAATGATGCCCATTACATACGTGCGTTCGCCCCAGCGAAAAACCGTGCCCCGCACCGTCCATGTCGGCGAGACATAACGTCTGCGCGCGCCGTATTCCAGCGCGCTATACAATTCCTCCCCCAAACTGCCGAGCCCCGTATCGACATCGTTTCGCAGGGCAATGGCCAGCCGAGTCAAAGCGGCCAAATTGCCTGCCAGTATCACTTTATCCTCCTTCTCTCCTATCAAGCAGCAACCCTGGCGCTCCAGCAAAGGAGCCATCGCCTGTTGCATAGCCTGCGTCATCCCCTCCAGCGCGATGAGTAAATGCCGTAACTCATCCACTTTTTGTAAGAGTTTTTGCGCTTCTCTTATATAGGGGGCCAACTCCGCCTTGAGCGCTTCGGCGTCCT
>JACIWY010000582.1 GCA_014360745.1 Chloroflexota bacterium | reverse complement strand
TCTTCCCCTGATCTTAGTTGTACAAGTGTTTTTTACATGTGGTATATCACTTTTATTGGCTACATTGAATGTATTTTATCGTGATACCGGCGTTATTATGGAAGTACTACTTCAGGCATGGTTCTTTTTGACACCCATCTTTTATCCCATCCAGCTCTTGCCCGAATGGCGCTCGGTGTTCGGCCTAGCCATACCGGTGCGTCGCTTGACCTACATTCTCAACCCCATGGCCTCGATCATTGCTACGTACCGATCTATCCTCTATGGCTTTATCGATGGCAGCGCCCCTGCTGCCCCAGCATGGGATTTCTTTTTGCGCACCTTTGTTACAGCGATGATCGTGTTCCTAATAGGGTATGCGGTGTTTCTGAGATATAGCTCAAGATTCGCAGAAGAAGTATAAAAATCTAGGGAGGCAAACAATCATGTCGGACAAGCTACGCGTCGGCATCATCGGCTGCGGCGGAATGGCGCGTAACCACGTACGCGGCTATCTGAATTGTGGGCGTTACGAAATAGTGGCTCTGGCCGATCTAAACGAAAGCGCCATGGCCGACTATGAAGCCATGTTTCACTTGGGCGCACGACATTATACAGACGCCCGCGAGATGCTGGCCAAAGAGAACCTGGATGTCGTCTCGATCGGCACCTGGCATGTCGGACATGCGCCATGGACGATCGCCGCTGCCGCTCATCGGCCCAAGGCCATCCTCTGCGAAAAACCCATGGCAGACACGCTCCAGGCCGCCGAGCAGATGCTCATCGCCTGTAAACGCAACGCCGTCAAATTGGTCATCGGCCATCAACGGCGCTTTTTGCCCACCTACACCCTGGCCAAAGATCTCATCGCCCAAGGAGCGATCGGCGATGTACAGATGATGGTCTCCTTTGGCGCACAGGGCTTGCCCAATTACTGCTCCCACCAAACCGACATGTTCCGCTACTTCCTCAGCGACGACGAGTGCGAATGGGTCATGGGCAACGTCGAACGCAAGACCGATCGCTGGGAGCGGAACACGCGCATCGAAGATTGCGCTATCGCCATCTTTCAATTTCGAGGCGGGGCCCGAGCCGTAATCCTTTCCGAAGTGACCCCCTTGGTCTATCAAGGAGCGCACATCTATGGCAGCGAAGGGATGATTGACCTAGATACGATTGAACTGCGCTTGCTCAACGCTGAAACAGGGGGCAAGTGGCAAACCTTTCGCCCCGATGGTAAATTCTTTACGGCAAATGATGAGCGCTTCGAATGGCTCGAAGGAGGTGCCGGCCAGGCCAATGAGTTGGCCGACTGGATCGAAGGCAAGACCGAAACGCACCGCGGCCGGGGCGAGAACGGCTTTAAAGCGCTGGAGATGATCCATGCGGTGTACGAATCGGCGCGCATGCACGAAAAAGTGGTTCTTCCGTTACAAACAAGGCTGAACCCGCTTGATTTGATGGTGGAATCGGGCCATCTGGAGCCGCAGCGTCCCGGCAGATACGATATCCGCGCCTTTTTGCTGCGCGGCGAGCGAATGTGCTCCGATGATGAACCCTAGAATCACAAATCCCCGCCATCTCTTACACTGCCCTCAGGCAGTCTGAAAGGAGAACCTCCGATGGCGTTAAAGGTATACGATTTTCATCATGATCTACGCAATATCCTGGTCACGCCGCAGATTCGGGCGCGGTTCATGCCACTCGGCGTGGGGCAAACAGCTCGTGGGCACACTCATGATTTGGGCCATGAGGTGTTCCTCATCCTACAAGGGCGGGCTGAATTCGAGATCGACGGGGAAAAGGCGATATTGGGGCCGGGTCAGGCTTGCATCGCTTTGATCGACCAAAGCCACATCGTGCGCAACATCGGCGATGAAGAGGTGATCATGTACCTCTCGGTGACGCCGCACATCTTGCCCACCCACACCTTTTGGACAGCGGAAGGGGAGAAACAACCTCCGCATTTCAACCCCTCTTGGGTCTATGATGTGGCCCCCGACAACGACACTCCTTTGGGCGAATTGACACAACGTCACCTGGGAGCCATCACGTTACTCTTGAAGGCAACCGCGCACGCGACAGAGGTAGTAGAACGCGAAACCCAAGCGCTGCACAAAGCCCTGGAGGCCGGCATCCGCGACGAGGCCCGTAGGGCGCGCGACGAGATGTGGGCTGCCTTGCGCGAACTGTATTTGCGCCTTTTTGAACAAGCTCAAGCCTGGAACGACCTGGCTGCCCGCACTGCCGAT
>JACIWY010000581.1 GCA_014360745.1 Chloroflexota bacterium | reverse complement strand
AGAGCGCCGCAAGCGAACCCCTGGCCCGCGATGTGATCCTCATCCTCGATATCTCCGGCTCGATGCGCGGCGAAAAGCTGGCACAGGCCAAGGGCGCGGCCCGCTATATCCTTGACAACTTGGGACCTCAGGATCGCTATAACATCGTGGCCTTTGGCTCCGGCACGCGGGTGTTGGCCTCCGATCTCCTCGCAGCAAACAACCGCGAGGAGGGGCGCCGCTTTATTCAGGAGCTCGTCGCCGGTGGGGGGACGAACATTCAACGCGCTTTTCTCGACGCGCTGCGTCTGACCGACAGCGGCCGGCCACAACTCTTGCTTTTCCTGACCGACGGCCTGCCCACCGAAGGAGAGACGCGCGTCGAAGAGATCTTGCGCCAGGTTGAGAAGAGGGCGGGGGAGCAGGTGCGCATCTTTTGCTTCGGCGTCGGCTATGACGTAAATACCTGGCTTCTGGACCGCCTGGCTCAGGATCACGGCGGCACCACGGTGTACGTGCGGCCCGAAGAGGATATCGAGCGGGCCGTCTCCTCTTTCTACGACAAGATCGGCTCGCCGATCTTGACCGATGTGGCGGTCGATTTCGGCGCCGTGCGCGTCGACGAGACCTATCCCTATCCCCTGCCCGACCTCTTTGCCGGCGAGCAATTGGTGCTGGTGGGCCGTTACCGCCAGCCGGGCACGACCGATATCACCCTACGCGGCACGGTGAACGGCAATGAGGAACGCTACACCTTTCGCGATATTCGCTTCCGCAGCCAGGGCGGCGCCGACTTTATCCCCCGGCTCTGGGCCACGCGTAAGATCGGCCATCTCTTGACCCAGATTCGCCTGCACGGCGAGGACAAGGAGCTAGTGGATGAGATCATCGCCCTGGGCATCCGCTACGGCATCGCCACGCCCTATACTTCCTTCTTGGTGGACGAGGGCGAGGACCGGGCACCGGCGACGCCCCCGATCCTCTACAAGGCTCCTCCGCCGAGGGTGCTCGGCCGCGGTGGGGGAGGCGAGAGCACAGCCGTCCAGCCTGCGGCCCCGGCCGCGCAAGCGGTGGGCAAAGAAGCCGTGGACACTAGTATAGCCCAAGAGCAACTCCGCAAGGCCGAGGTGATAGCGCCGGTTGCCGAGCAGATGCGCGCCGTGGGAAGCAAGACCTTCGAGCTTCGGGAGCAAGTTTGGGTCGACACAACCTACGACCCCAATGCCCACCGTCTGGAGCGCGTCGCATTTGGCAGCCCGGCCTACTTTGAGCTACTATCTCGGTGGCCCGACGTCGGGCGCTACCTGGCCCTCGGACCGAGGGTGCTCTTTGTGCAAGGGCGGATAGCCTACGAGGTGAGCCCGGAGGGGAAAACGGCGCCTTCCCCGACGCGAGAGACGCCGGTGCCACCCTCGTCGCCAAGCCCAACGCCTTGGGCTACCGAGCAACTGGCATCTCCAACCGCCACACCCACCACCGATAACTGGTGGCATGTGGTGAGCAACTGGTTCCGCGCCATCTTGAAGGATTGAGCGCTTTGCGCATCGTTCATCTGTCCGATCTGCATATGCGCTATCATCTGGCCGGCGAATCGACCATCGCCCGAAGACGGAGCCGCAGCGTAGCCGCGCTCTTGCTCGCAGCAAGGGATCGAGTCGCTGCGCTCGCGCCCGACCTGATCGTCGTGACGGGCGACGTGCTGGAATACCCGTCTCACCTAGACGAGACCCCCGACGTCCACGATCGCGGGCGCCAAGACCTTTTGCTGGTCAAGGAATGGCTCGATAGCCTGGCCACACGCTATTGTGTCTTGCCGGGCAATCACGATCATCGGGGGCTGGTCGAGGAGGTCTTTGGCCCCTCGACCCAATTCGATCTCGGCGGGCATCGGGTCATCACCTTTCACGACGAGGAAGACGCCCACCATGTCCCCCATCGTCTAGGTCGAGAACGACGCCGTTTCGAGGCTGCGCTGGCCGACGCAGCCTCACCCCTACAGATACATGTCCAACATTTCCTACTCTGGCCTCCCTATCGCGACGAGTATCCCTATGCGTACGAGGACGCCGAAGAGCTGGCCGAGGCCATCGCCCTCAGCGGACAGGTGCGCCTGGCACTGAGTGGCCATTATCATGAGGGCATTCCTCCACAACGCCTGGGGCATACCTGGTTTGCTACAGCACCTGCGTTTTGCCAAGATCCTCACCCCTTTTGGGCCTATGATCTACAAGAAACCGGCCTGGAGCACCACAGA
>JACIWY010000580.1 GCA_014360745.1 Chloroflexota bacterium | reverse complement strand
TAGGGGAGCATGCCTATGCGCGGATCCGCTTCGGGTGGGAAAAGGGGCGTCTCGGCTTTCATGGTCTGCCAACCATCCGGGGTGAGCATATAGGTCACGCCGTTGACGCGAATGAGCTCCTGGCGGCTGCTCTCCTTCTTGTCGCGGATGATGACCACGCGCTCGGCATAGGGCTCGCGCACAAACTCCACCAGAATCTCGGTCACACCACTATTAATGCCTTTGGCCCAACGATAGTTCCAGGTATGGTGAACGCGGTAGCTGTTTAACTTGCTCAAGTCGCTGGCGCGCGAGAAAAGCAACCGCCCTTGCTCGTCCACCACGCCCTGAGCGGCCGGAGGCGGGGCGTTCGTCGCGGTAGCTTGAGCTACAGGTCGCGTGGGCTCGGCCATCGCGGGCGCAGGGTTGGTCGGTGAAGATTGGGTAGGCGAAGGCCCCATCTGAGGAGCCCCGCTCGGCGGGGCCGTGGGCACCCGCTGCTCGACCACAGGTGTAGCTCCTAAGGCAGGCGTCGGTGTGCCTAAGGGCATCTCGCAGGCGCCGAGTAACAGGACAAAAACAAGAGCTACCATCGCCAGCTTGCCAATGCGCATATTTCCCCTTTTCTTAAACGTGGCGTCGTGAGACGGTCGTAAAATCTCGCCGATACGAGAGGCCGAGGACAATCGGCGTTGACCCGCGTTATTCTAAGAGGCCGCACGCTGTTTGCCAAATGTCGTTGCCCATGTTATCGTTTTTTTCAGGTTTGCGTTCAAGAGGAGAAGGCATGGCTCACGAGCGTTTCCACTTTCATTCCTTGGAGGAGCTGCTGGTCAAGGCCGGGGAACTGGGCGTCGAGATCCCGGCCCAAGAGGACGTATCGGTCTTGGCCCAGGCGATCTATATTGGCAAACACCGGGCGCCCAACAGGTTGGCCATCCATCCCATGGAGGGTTGCGATGGCACCTCGGACGGCAGGCCCGACGAGTTGACGATACGGCGTTACCTCCGTTTCGCCCGCGGGGGCGCCGGCCTGTTGTGGTTCGAGGCCACGGCGGTGGTCGCCGAGGGGCGGGCCAACCCCAGGCAGTTGTGGCTCAACCGGGCCACGGCGCCGGCCTTTCGCGCCCTTTTGGAACAGGCTCTGGCCGCCGGCCGCGCTGCCAACGGCGCCGATTATCGCCCTTTTACCGTGCTCCAACTTACCCATTCGGGCCGCTATAGCCGGCCGGTGGACAAGCCGGCGCCCATCATCGCCCACCACGATGGCGTCCTAGACCAAATCATGGGCATTCCACCGGATCAACCGCTCATCAGCGATGAGGAGTTGGATCGGCTGCAAGATCACTATCTCGATGCGGCGCGGCTGGCCTACGAGTGCGGTTTCGACGGGATCGATCTCAAGAGCTGCCATCGTTACCTGATCTCGGAGCTGTTGGCAGCCCATACCCGGCCGGGGCGTTACGGGGGTTCCTTTGAGAACCGCACCCGTTTGCTTTGCGAGCTGGTGCGCCGCATTCGCGCAGAGCTGCCCGAGCTGGTCGTCGCCGTGCGGATGAACGTCTACGATGGGCACCCTTATCCCTGGGGATGGGGCGTCAGCCGCGAGGACCCCGCCATCCCCGATTTGAGCGAGCCTCTGCGGCTCATCGGCTTGCTCAAGGAGTTGGGGGTGCCGCTCATTAACGTCACCGCCGGCAACCCCTATTTTACGCCTCATATCAACCGCCCGTTCGATCGCAACGTGATCGGCGGCTATACGCCGGAGGAACACCCGCTCCAGGGAGTGGCGCGGCTGATCGATCTGGCCCGTCAAGTCAAGGCGGCCCACCCCGATGTCGTCGTCGTCGGCACCGGCTACTCCTGGCTGCGCCAGTTCATGGGCCAGGTCGCCGCCGCCGTCGTGGCTCGTGGTTGGGCGGATCTCGTTGGGCTGGGGCGCGGCGCCTTTGCCTATCCCGACTTTGCCCGCGATTTGTTGTCACAGGGCACTCTCGATCCGCGCAAGGTGTGCATCACCTGCAGCAGCTGTACCCAGATCATGCGCGATCATGGGCGCAGCGGTTGTGTGCCGCTCGATCGCCACGTCTATGGGCCGATCTATGCCGCAGGCCGGCGCGCCCATTAAAGCCCAGCGCTTAACTTGACAATAGAATGCCCTCCAAGGTATACTCTTCTGACGTGCACCGAATCAGTTCTCTTGGATTTTCCATATACGCCCGGGCTCTCGAGCCTGTGGCGATCAACATCTGTGAGGAGGTTCGAGATGC
>JACIWY010000058.1 GCA_014360745.1 Chloroflexota bacterium | reverse complement strand
TGGGAGAAGACTGGGATGATCAGCGAGGGCGATTTACCCGAAATGTGACTCGGGAGCGGTTTGAGGAACTACTTTCTTTTGAATCCATCTTTGTAAAAGGAGGAGTTCAGTATGTTTCTATTACAGTGACATTATATGGGACACCGGAAGGGACGGTCACGACTCAGCCAGTGCTTGAGGAAGAGTTTCCGGACTTGAGGCATTAGGCGGAACTTAAAGGGCGATACCGCCCAACAAGCGCTTCCACCTGACGCCGCTTCGCTGCGCTATGCAACGCCGCCGAACCGGAGCGTTAGCCCGCCTATCGTCACCTCGGGAGACCTGCATGTGGACGGGAGGGAAGAACAGATATCAAAGATGGTGTACGATAACAACGATAAGGTAGCGCACGGTGAGGTGAAGCCCCTTAAGGCCCGACATACCTTCAGCATCTCTGGCGAGGGATACCGGCCATCGGCCCACACATACACTTGCGTATCGGTCAGAGGCGCGAAACCGCGGAGGATGCCCTGGGGCCATCGAGGATCGCGCGGCTCAAACCCGCCAGATTACGGCTGCCCAGGTAGATCGGCAAGGCCAGCTCTAGGGGCGCGGGCGTCTCTGCAACATGCAGGCCGGAGCCCTGCGCCCCAAGATAAGCGATCCTCCGTTAGCTAAAGCCCCATTCCTTGAGATGGCGATAGCTGATGGCCAGCGATTCGAACGGGTCGCGCTCGTAGCACTGATCTTGTTCTACACAGTACCACTCAACGCCACCCTCTTGGGCCGCCTGTAAAATGGCCGGCCAGTTCAAGTTCCCCTCTCCCACCTCGGCAAAGCGTTGTTCCCGGTCGGGGGTGATGGCCATGTCCTTCAAGTGTAACAACGGCTCGCGGCCAGCGCATTTGCGCACCCAATAGGCCGGGTCGGCGCCGCCATGTTGCACCCAGTAAACGTCCAGCTCGAACTTGAAGACCTCGTTTCCTTGCATCTGTTCAAAGAGCATCTCCATCCACGTCTTGCCTCCGTAGCGGGCAAATTCGTGGCTGTGGTTATGGTAGGAAAAGTCCATCCCCGCCGCGGCCAATTTCTCTCCAACCGGCCCGAATTCGTCCAGAAAGCGCTTCAGTCCTTCGACGCTGCGGTATTCGCCGAACAATCCCCCGATGGCCGGATGTTTGCAGCCATAGATCTCGTGTTCTTGGATCACGCCGTCTATATCGTCCACAAAGCGCTGCCAGTTGGTGTGTGTAGAGATGATGCGCAAGCCGTTATCCGCGCACATTTTGGCCACCTCTGCCGGCGATACATCGCCAAAAGCCGAGATTTGTACGGCCGTATAGCCGATGTCGGCCACTTTTTTAAGCGTTTGCGCTACCTCCTTGGCGTTTTTGGTGAACTGCCGCACCGTGTAGAGCTGTGCCGCTACCACATTCTCCGGCATTTTGTTTCCTCCTAATGCTTTTGGTGATGTTACCGAGCGGTAGAAACATGCTACCACGAATAACACGAGGTTGGCAACTTGGCTGTGGACGCCCGTCCGCCGCGGTGTTAAAATCGTCCCCGACGCCATTGAGGAGATGGGGAATATGAGAATCTGCATGGTGGGATCGGGGCGCATGGCCGGCGTTCATAGCCGTGCGTTACAGAACGTGTCCGGGGTTCAATTGCATACGGTGGTCGACCCTGACCTGGAATATGCCGAAATGCTGCGTCAGCGGTTCGGCTACGAGCGGGCGCTGTCCTCGTTGGATGACGCGCTGGCAGATGAGCGCCTGGATGCCGTTGTTATCTGTACGCCGAACGCGCTCCATGCCGCGCAGAGTGCGGCGGCTCTGCGTGCGGGCAAACATGTGCTGTGCGAGATCCCTCTGGCGCTCAGCCTCGCCGAGGCCGAAGCGCTGGTGCGGTTGGCGGCGGAAAAAGGCTTGCGGTTGATGGTCTGTCACACGGAGCGTTTTGAAACCGGTCGCATCGAGCTACGTCGACGCATCGCTGCCGGCGAATTGCATCCCTTGCATATCATCGCCTGCTTTTTCATGTTCCGGCGCGGAGAGCTCAAGACGGGACAGGCTCGCCGTGGTTGGGTGGATAATATGCTTTGGCACCATGGCTGTCATACGGTGGATGCGATCATCGATTTGCTGGGCCCCCACGTCCCCCGTGACCTGCATGTACAATGGGGGCCTCCCTGGGCTCCCTTGGGGTTGCCTCTCGATGTCGATTTGCACTGGCGGGCGCCGCGCCCCTTCGATGGCGAAGAAGTGTTGGTGAGTATAAGCTTGTCGCACAACGCCCGCTGGGCCCAGCACGAGTATCGCGTCATCGGTTTGGAGGATGATTGGGTATCCAGCCACGGCACGTTGCGTCGTCGAGATGAAATCGTGGTAGATGGAGCCTTGGGGAGCAGGCCTGTTGAGCGCCAAGATGCCGAATTTGTAGCCGCGGTGTGCGAAGGAAGGGCGCCCGCGGTAGATGGGAGCACCGTGCTGCCCACCATGCGCATCTTGCAGGTTGCCTGGGATATCTGGCGCTTGAGCAGCAGCGCGTTTCGTCGTCTTGAGGACAGACAAAGGAGAAGGGGTTGTGGATAGCAGCAGTCCTTTTGGCCGTTGGTTATTGACCTATCTGGAGATGATGCCGCTGCAGATGCTGCGCGAGAGCGCCGGGCGGCGCCTACAAGGCTGGTTGGTGGGGCGCTTGTTGGGGGAACAACAGGCCAAAGAACTGTATGCCCTGCTAAATCGGCCGCCCAGTTCGCGGACAAGGCCGGCCACGGTTCTTTTGCCGGGATTGATGGGGTCGTTATTGGCCAGTGTGGAGGGCATCGGAGCGTTGTTGTGGTTCGACCCCATGTTGGTTTTGAACGGGCACGTCAATTTGTTGAATTTGAACGACAAGGGCACCGCCGACGCCTCGCCCGACGTGCGCATCGTGCCGGTGGGGATCGAAAAGCTGGTGTACCTCAAAATGATCGTGGCCTTGGCGCAGGAAACGCGCTTGTACGAATTCCCTTACGATTGGCGCCGCCATCTGGAATGGAACGCCCATTTGTTGCACCAGGCGATAGAGCGTTGGTCACAGGCGGAGCCGGAGCGCCGTTTTGTGCTCATCGGCCATAGCATGGGCGGGATGGTGGCGCGCACCTATGCGGCGCTTTATCCCCGCGAAGCGGAGCGGCGGGTCGAGCGGTTGATCTTGCTGGGCTCTCCATTGTACGGGGCGGCGTTGACGACGCTTGTCTTTCGTGGGCAAACCTTGCCCGCTCAGATCGTCTCGCGCCTGCATCCGAACAACGATGTGATCGGTTTCGTCTCCAATATCCCGGCCTCCTATCAATTGCTTCCCCCGCCGGGGGAGTGGTTTCCTGCCTGTCGGGCCTATCCGACGAATTGGGATTTGTACGATGCACGCGCTTGGGGGTTGCCTAATGTGCGCCAAGACTATCTTGACGATGCTCGCAATTGGCATCGTTTGGTGACATGCGCCGATTTACAGATCCCGATCGTGCAAATTGCAGGCTGTCACCGGCGCACGCTCACCGATGTCTGGCGAGCGTTCGACGAAGATGAGGAGCCGCCCAATCTCACCTTGGTGTATCAGGAGGTCGGCCCAGATTCGGGAGACAATTCGGTGCCTCTTTGGTCGGCGCGCTGCGAAGCGTACTCGACTTATTATGTGGAAGAGGAGCATCAGCTCTTGCCTCGTAATCAGCGGGTGATCGAAGGGGTGTTGGCCTTGGTGTTCGGTGGTCCGCCGGACCTGCCCAAAGAGTTGCCGGAGCCCAGCGGTCGGTTGGCCGGCCTGCGCAGGCGTTCTCTTACGGAGCAGGTCGCGGAGCTGCGTTCGCGCATCGAAGCGGGCATCTTGCTAAACGAGGACCTGGAACGGCTATTTTTTGCCCATTAAGAGGCGGCGTTTGGGCTATTGTTGTGCTTTTACCAAAGGCAAGAGCCAGCGACAGGGAAGACAGGGAGGAACGGTTGGGATGGCTGTTGCGGAAGGGAGGGGGCTTGGCGTCACGGTCGCCGTTGCTATTGGGGTCGATGTCGCGCTTGCCGTGGGGAGGGGCATGTGTGTTGGCTGACTTGTGGGTGCATCGGCTTCGAGCAGAGCTACGCCCATCTCGCGCGGATCATCGAGCACGGCGATGCTGCCGCTCCAGCCCAGGCCGGTCGGTTCTGTTTCGGGCGCGTCCTGATCCCACAGGATAACATCTAGCCCGATCTCTCCATGAAGCATGGGCCGATAGCGGCCAAGCTCGGAGAAGGGAATGGCCAGCTCCGTGGTATAACCGTAGGGTTGGGGCGCTGTGTGTATCTCGGCGGTTATAGATGTGCCGTCGGGCAGCCTGACCAGAGCGTCCTGGCCGTAGCCCAAACCCAAACGCGCGTCGTGGCCGGAGTAGGCCGGAGCGCGTCCCCCCTCATCCTGGTTGGCCCCACTGAAACAGAGCTCCAGAGCATCGCCCTCCCAATTGCCGACGGTGTTGTGCTCTCCAGGGCGCAAGGCGTCGTCGTGGACCTCGATGGCCACATAAAGGCGTTCCTGATCGTATGCTGCCCAGGCGTACAGACCTGCGTCGTCGGTGCTCGTCCAACTATTGTGGCCGACGATGATTTCTCGTTCTTGCAGAGCCATTCTCCTATAGGCGCCCCACTCGTGGGGATCGCCGTCCAACATTAGCGCAGGTGGCGGCGGCCCGAGCACGATGGTCTTGCGATACAGGGTGCGGTCGCGACCAGGCAGGGCGAACGGTCGACGGGCTTCCTCGATGGAAGTGCCGCGCACGGCGATGTGCTCCAGGTCGGCCAGACCCAACCCTCGCGCCTCTGCATAGACCAGATGGCGGATGCGTTCGGGCTCCAAGCCCATCAACGCAGCCGCTGCCGCATCGGCAGCCACGGGATCGGCGCTGGCCAGCACTAGGCCCATTTCCACGGGGCTCGCGCCCCAAGGCCCCAGACCCTCGCCGGCGAGCACAGCGTCGATCACTGCCAGATCCGGTGGACGCGCCAGGTTGATCTGCACGATGCTCTTGTGGATGCCGTAATACCAGTGAAAGCGATCGCGCCAACCAAGCCCATCCGATGAGCTATAAACCTCCAGCGGCGCAGCCCCCACGGCGTTTTTGAGCGCCCCCGTCATGCCCGTGCTGCTATGGGTTTTGAGTTTGGGGATGGTGATGAGCACATTGGCTTGTACGTAGGGGCGCGGCAGGACGATGGGCTCGCCCACAGACCATAAAGTGTCGGGGATTGTCAACGAGAGGCGGGGCGTGGTTACAGCGCTGAGATCTAGGAACTCCAGGCCGGGGACATCGGCGCTGTAGCCGGCTTGGGCGAAATGGGCCAAGCCGAGGTTGGGGCCCTCGGCTACCAGGATAGTTCCCGCCCCCGCCTCATGGCAGAGCAAGGCCACCGCTCGCACCACCGCCCAGGAGGTGATTTCGTGGGCATCCAGGCCCAGGCCGAGGTTGGGCTTGAGCAAGACTGTATCGCCCGGCCGAACCAGCTCGTCGAGCCCGCGCTCGTCCAGGGCCAAAGCCACCGCTCGGCGGACGGCCTCTTCGACCTCGACGCTCGCCCGAGGTTGCTCCACCTTGATGATGGCTACGCTGGACGTCGCACGAGCAATAGACTGGGCCCGCCGGTTGGCGATGGCATAGTCCCAGCCCAGCAAACGGCCCGCCAGCGCCAGGGAGAGGGGCAGGGCCAGGATCAAGATGGCGACGTGGATAAGGCGATCGACTCGTCTCATGGATTCACCACGAGGCCAAGGATAATGGCTCCGGCTAGAGAGAGCCCCAATACCAGGATCATTCCTCGGGCTTTGAACAAATAGCACAACGCTACTACGTTGCGCACCGCGCTCACCTGGCCAAAGGTGAGGTAAGACATAACCGCGCCAAGGGGCAGCCCTGCCTGGCCGAACAATTCGGCGACCACCGGCGCGGTTGCGGCGCATTGGTGCACGACGCCGCCCACAAGGGCTGCGATAGGAACAAGGAGTGGCCCCAAGCTCTTTAAGCGTGAAGCTAGGGGGCCAATGGGCAACAGGGCACTGAGCCAGGCGGAAAGGAGCAGGGCGAACAAATAGTGGGGGCCAACGGCACGCAATTGCCGGCCCAGCCAACGCAGGTAGCCGACAAAGGTCCGTGGTTCATTGCCTGGGGGAAGCGATCTGTTGTCCTCTGTGGAGCGCAGTACAGCTTCGGGCCGGCTTGTCACTAGCAGAGAGCCGATGGCACCGGCCAAGGCAAGCGCGGCCCCAACCTGGAGTAGCGCCAGACGCCCGCCTATCGCGGCCCAACCAAAGGCCAGCGCGGCCGGGCTTGACATGACGCTGGCAAGGATTACACCTAGGGCAAAGGGGCGTGCACGGGACAGTTTGGCCAATTCGGCGAGGGTAGGGGCCAAGCTCAACAAGGGAAAAGGGGAGAGCAAGCCTAAGAAGATCCCACCGAGGAGCTGTACAGGCCATCGGCGAGGATGGCTGGCCGGCGAGGAGAGGCCAAAGTAACGAGAAAGCCAAGGCTGAAGCAACCAGGATGCCGACGCCGCGCTGAACAAGCCCAACAGCCATAACGGCGTGAGCCCACTGAACAGCAGCCGGAAATGGCTCAGAGCCAGATTGGCTCGCGCATACAAATCAGCCCAGTCTACGAACACGTGCCGTACCTTCTCTCATGGCGACATCAGGCTCATGGTGTGTTAGAGATTGACACCCATCCGTCGGCGCTTTGGACAAGGCATGTGCGCGTCACATAGGCTGATAGGAAAGGCTTTATGAAACGAAAAGCACTTGGAGGGATTTGTTCGCATCGCACGCCGTCTTGAAAGCAAGGCCACATCGACGCCGCGGCCGTTCGTGGTCAATAGGATGATCTCTTGCAAGTCTTCCTGAGCAGGTTTCACCGCCTTGGCGCCGATCCGCGCTGCCATCTCTCGCCGTATATCCGTGAGTTCACTTACCGTGATCTTCTCAATGCCTCTAATTTTGTACAAGATGCACAAACTGATGGCGCCTGCGCCCAGGATCAAGACGCTGTCGCCAGGGGTGAGGTATGGCCGATAACAGCTTTTCAAGGCCAAGGTAAAAGGCTCGAGGACGGTGCCGTCTTTCATTGATGTGTTGGAGAAGCTTTACCAATCTGCAGTCTGCATCCGGAATAAATACAAATTTCTCAGAGCGGCAGGCTGATCCAACAACGCGCCAACTCGCCGCGACGGCTGGCCTCCAAAATCTCTTGGGTCGCCAATCCTTCGTAAAAACCGGGCGAGAATTGAAAAGGTTTGCCGCTCCGCCTTGACTCGAGGTAAGCATCGATGAAATCCATGAGCACGGTACGTCGCGAGCCGGGCTCCTCGGGAATGATGCCCAGATGCCGTTCCGGCACCAAGATGCGCGTATAAGGGGTGTCGCGAGTGCCACCGGCACGCAGAACATGGTAATGTCGCAGATAGGTTTCTGGTAGGTGGACGAGCAACTCGTAGGGACGTTGCTGATCGTACATGAGGCCCCCGTCGCTGCCGTATACCTCGGCGCGCTGATCGTAGCCACGCCCGGTGAACACATAGCCGCCGTACAGATACCCCAATGCCGAGTTGGCATAACGCAACAACAACATCCCTTGATCCTCGGTGGTGACGCGCATGGGTTGGCCGCTATCGCGGTCCAGGCGGTCGGGAACGATGGTGGTCATGGCAGCGGTGACGGCCTCCACGCCACAGCCGAGCCACCACATCATCATATCGAGCACGTGAGAGCCCATATCCCCCAGGCCACCAAAGCCCGCGCGTTCTCGGACGTTGCGCCAGGTGCCCGGGCGATGGCGATAATCGGTGCCGCCAGCGGCATAGAGGGCGGAGACATAATGGATGTCACCGAGGGCCCCACTATCGAGGATTTCCTTAGCTAGGCGAGATGCAGGAGTGCGCCGGTGCGAAAAGTTTACGCCGGTTTTAATCCCGGCTCGCCGGGCCGCCTCATACATTTCCTTGGCCTCGGAAAAAGTGAGCGCCAAGGGTTTTTCACAGTAGATATCTATGCCGCGCTCTATGGCGGCCATGGCGACCGGGTAGTGCATGTCGTTGCTGGTACAGATGCTGATCAGGTCCAATTCCTCGCGATCGAGCATCTCTTGGTAGTCGGTGTATACCCGAGAGATAGCGTACTCTTGCTGGGCGGCGCGTTGCGCCTGCTCGCTGATGTCGGCTCCGGCGACGACCTGCACCTCTTTGTAGCGGCGATAACTTGGTAGATGATAATGGCGGGCGATGCCGCCCAGGCCGACAATACCGACACGGATGATGTTGGGGTTCATCTTGTGTCTTTTCTCCTACGGGACATGAGTGGGGCGATTCAGCCAGACGATGTGTGTCTTGGCATCCGAAAGCGACACGAGGGTGCTGCTGGCCGGCTCCCAGCGGAAAGATAGATAATCCAATGCTCGCCAGTCTAACTCTAACCAATTAAGGAGCAGCATATTCAAAATAACATCATGACTGATAATGGCTATGCGCTCCAAACCGTTGGCTTGGGCGTAAAGCAGGATGCGGCTGAGCGCGGCGGTGACACGGACCCAAGCACGTTCGCGGCCCAAGCGGATTTGTTCCGCTGTCCAGGCAGAGACCAGCGGGCTGACCATAGGCTCTCCCAACAGATCGTCTGTGGTCATATCCTCCAATTCTCTGATGTCCCAACGCTCGATATTGGGCAGGCGGCGCATGACGGCATCGGCGGTTTCCTGAGCGCTCCGCATGGGGCTGGTACACAAGAACTGAATGTCCCTGATGGCGCAATCTTGGGCGATCTGTTCTGCCTGAGCGCGGCCGACCTCGGTCAAGGGCACCGAATAGGGATCGGGCGAGATAGAAGGGTTGGCCTCGGCATGGCGGATCAGGTACACTTCCATATCTGCCTCCGCGGCAAAGGATCGGTTTACGTTCTATTGTAGAGATAGAGAGAAGGGGGTCAAACAACGCCAAGTTTCTTGCCTCGGCTGCGGGCTTGGCCTCAGAGCCGTTTTAATGATATAATAGATAAACAAATTTATAAATAATCGAGGTGATGATGGTGAGAAGGGTTTTTATACTTCGGCTGATGTTGCTATTGATCGCGGGCTTGATGCTCTCTTCTTGTGCGCCATTTGTGTTCGCTAACGTTCGGCCTACGGCCACCCCGGTGCCCGCGCTTGTTCCGCCGGCGGAAGAGGATATAGAGACACTGCTCGACCTGGCCTGGCGCGACCCGCGCCTGAGCGAGTTTGCGTCTTTGGTCGAGGGGACGGAATTGGGTGCGAGGCTGGATGCTCCTGGCAGTTACACGCTCCTTGTGCCTACTAACGAGGCCTGGGGCGCGATGACCGAGGAACAACGGCGTAGCTTGGCAGATCCTGGCTTGCGAGAACGTTTGCTGGGTCATCATGTTTTGCCCACCAAAGTTCTGGAGCCGGACTTGATCTTGCTGGAAAAACTCGATCCGCTGGTCGGCCCGCCGATCCGCGTCCATATCGATATGCTCATCAGCGAGGAGGAATGTTGCGGCCTCACCTACATTCGCTATGTGGACGGCGGGGCCATGATCTCCTCACCGATTGAAGCGGACAACGGCCTTCTCTATGTGATCGACGCAGTTCTCTGGCCAGAGGGTGCAGATATATCCACACCTTGATGCCTTGTCCGAGATCGGCGTTACGGCGGCCGATGGATGCTCGTATCTCATTATCCAGACTCCCACTTCCCAAAATCTCCGGAGGGCATGTGATTGCCTCGTGCTGATGTTTTGGAAGCCCTCTTTGTCGGCTGGTATAATAGCCAGGTGTGAAATGTGCACATGGGGAGGCGGATGTGCTAGGATTGGCTAATAAGTACAAGACGGGCCTGGCCAAGACACGGCATTCCTTCTTTGGGCGTATCGTCGATCTTTTTCGCGCCCAAGACATCACGGAGGAGACCTGGGATGAACTAGAGGCATTGTTGATCCAGGCCGATGTGGGAGTGGAAACGACCCTTGATCTCATTAATGCCTTGCGAAGTCGGGCCAATGAAAGAGGCGTGCGCAGCCCGGAAAAGTTGGAAGAGCTGCTCAAGGAGCAGCTCGTCGAGATGTTGCAAGTGAACCGGCGCCCCTATCTCGATGGAGAGCGAATGTTGAACGTAGTGATGGTGGTAGGGGTTAACGGCTCAGGCAAGACGACGAGTATCGCCAAATTGGCGCGATACCATAAAGAGCGCGGCGATAGGGTGTTGCTGGCCGCAGCCGATACCTTTCGAGCGGCGGCGATCGATCAGCTCAAGGTATGGGGAGAACGCGCTGGCGTGGAGGTCATCGCCCACCAACCCGGTGCGGACCCGGGCGCGGTGGTGTTTGATGCCATCCGTGCCAGCCAAGCGCGCCGCGTGGATGTGTTGATTATCGACACGGCAGGACGATTGCATACCAAGTACAATTTGATGCAAGAGCTGCGCAAGATGGTGGGCGTGGCCCGCAAGCAGGTGCATCAAGCGCCCCACGAAACCTTGTTGGTGTTAGATGCTACCACAGGACAGAACGCCTTGAGCCAGGCGCGGGTTTTTACCGAGATGGTGGGCGTTACGGGGGTATTGTTGGCCAAGTTGGATAGTACGGCAAAAGGGGGCATGGTTTTTGCCATTCACAAACAGCTTGGCCTGCCGATCCATTTTGTAGGTACAGGGGAAACGCTGGATGATCTACAACCGTTCGACCCCAAGGCTTTTGTAGAAGGCTTGTTTGCCGAAGAGGATTAGGTAAAGCGAGGAGGATGGACAATGGACGACGTTCGTGCTAAATTGCAGGAAATGCGTGCGGAGATCGACGGCTTGCTGGAGCGTCTTTGACCTACCTGCCAAGGAAGCTGAGGTAGCCAAGTTACACGAGCGTTCGGCTGAGGCCGGTTTTTGGGACGATCCCGAAGCGGCGCAGGCCGTCATGCAGCAGATCGCCGATTTGGAGGAGGAGATTTGCTCCTGGCGCCAACTTGAGGCCAAAATCGCCGAAATTACCGAGTTGTGGGATATGGCCGAGGCCGAGGAGGATTCGGCGTTGATGGAGGAAATGGCGGCGGAAGTGGAGGCGCTAGAAAAGCAACTGGTGCGGATGCGCCTCGATTTGTTATTGTCTGGCCCACACGACGCCAAGGACGCCATCTTGTCGATCTATGCGGGCGCTGGTGGCACCGAGTCGCAGGATTGGGTCGAGATGTTGCTGCGTATGTACTTGCGCTGGGCCGAGCGCCGAGGCTATGAGGCTGAGATCATCGATCAGACCGAAGGGGACGAGGCCGGTCTCAAGAGCGTGACTTTGGAAATTCGCGGGCACAATGCCTTTGGTTATTTGCGTTCCGAGCGTGGAGTGCATCGCTTGGTGCGCATATCGCCGTTTGATAACGCCCACCGGCGCCACACCTCCTTTGCCCTGGTGGAGGTCATCCCCGACGTGGCCAAGGAGATCGACATCCAAATCGATCCCGACGATGTGCGCATGGATGTCTTTCGCGCCTCGGGCCATGGCGGGCAGAACGTGCAAAAGAACTCGACAGCTGTGCGCTTGACCCATATCCCCACCGGCATTGTGGTACAGTGTCAGAATGAGCGCTCGCAGGTGCAGAACCGGGAACGGGCCATGGAAGTGCTCAAGGCGAGGCTTTATGACCTCGAAGTGCAAAAGCAAGAAGAGGAACAGGCTCGGCTGCGTGGCGAGCATGTCTCGGCCGGTTGGGGCAATCAGATTCGTTCCTATGTGCTTCACCCCTACCGCATGGTAAAAGACCTGCGCACTGGCTGGGAGACAGGAAATACGACGGCCGTTTTGGATGGCGATATCGACGGCTTGATCGAAGCCTACTTGCGTTACAAGGTGGGCGATACCATCCAACAGGTCACTTCGCAATAATTTGGAGAAGCCAGCCGGATGCGGCTCGGTCATGTTCTTTAAAGTCGGCAGCATAACCTCGGCGGCCGGTGCCATGGGGTTGCGTGGGCTACGAGGTGCTCAATCGCCCGTCGTATGCTTTGGAAAGGAGAAGGCCCATGAAAATTTCGGCGTTGCGCTCCACGCCGGTGGCGGTGCCGAGCACGCAGGGATATGTGCCGGTGGTCATCGTAGAGGTGTTCACCGATAAAGGGTTGATCGGCCTAGGTGAGGCGCCGTGCCCTACCGGCACCGAGGCGGCCAAAACGCTCATCGAGTCGGCACGGCCGCTGCTTTTAGGCCAGGATCCCTTGCAACCGGAGCCGCTGAAAAAGAGGCTCTATGCGGCTTTTAATCTCACCCATCTGCATATTCACGCCGCCTGTTGGGCGCTCAATGCTATCGACATGGCGCTGTGGGATGTGGTGGGCAAGGCATGCGGGCAACCGTTATACCGCGTATGGGGAGGGGCTTTTCGCAAGCGTATCCCTTTCTATGCCTCGGTGAGCCATGAACTTCCCCCCGATGCGGCGGCGGCTAAAGCTGCCGAATACGTAGCGCAGGGGTATGGCACGATCTATCGCAAAGTGGGGCTGGACGAGGAAAACGATCTGGCCTGTTTGAAAGCCATCCGCGAGGCCATCGGCCCCAGCGTCAAGTTGCGCGTCGATGCGAACCAGTCTTGGTCGGCAGGCGAGGCGATCCGCATCATCCGTCGTATGGCCGAATACGATTTGGAGTTTGTAGATCAACCGGTGCTGATGTACAACGTGGACGAACTGGCCCGCGTGCGCGCTGCCTCGCCGGTGCCCATCGCCGCCCATGAAGCCTCATGGACCATGTATGAGGCGCTTCAAGTGATCAAGCGAGGTGCGGCGGACGTGATCCACGTGGATCCACGTTTCGATGCCGGGATGATGGGCGCGCGCGTGACGGCGGGCATGGCTGAGGCGGCTGGCCTGCCTGTGGTCATGCACCATTTTTCGACGTTGGGCGTGGCGCTATGCGCCTATTTGCACGTGATTGCCTCGTGCCCCAATTTTACCTATGCCAACCAGACTGGCTACTTTCGGTTGTACGACGACGTCCTTGCCGGTGGCCTTGTTCCGATCGAAGGAGGGTCGATCGCAGTGCCCGAAGAGCCCGGTATAGGGGTAACGTTGGATGCAGACAAAATGGCGACCTATTCGGCGGCCTATGAGCAGCATGTGCGCGGCCGGGAATTCTCCCAACCCACCG
>JACIWY010000579.1 GCA_014360745.1 Chloroflexota bacterium | reverse complement strand
ATTACTTTTTCATAATATTTGTGCTGAAATATGACATTTGGGCCCATTCGCCTGCCTCAGAGCGACACGGGCGGGCAGAATTCGAACCGGGGCAAGAGCAAGAGCCCGGCCGGCGAGGGGATGCCGGCCGGTGTGCCAAGTATGCGGAGCGCGAACGTCGGGGATGCGGGCCAGGGGGGCCCGCGCGCCCAGAAGTCAGTACACGCCGGGCGGATCGGCCGGCAGCGTCACCCCTCGCGCGGCGAACCAGGCCCGTCGCGCCTCGGCCACCACAAAGAGCGAGCCGGTGATCAGGACGAGGTCGTCCGGCCCGGCCTCGGCCAGGGCGGCGTCTAGCATCTCGCCCACGCTGCCCCGCCCAAGGACCTTGCCCCCGTGCCGCTCGGCGGCCTCGGCGATCGTCTCGGTCGGCGTGGCCTTGGGGTGCGGCGCCTGGCAGGCGTAGAGGCCGTCGACCTGTGGCGCGAGGAGGGCCAGCATCCCCGCATAGTCGTGGGTCTGCCCGGCCCCAAAGAGGGCCAGGATGCGGCGATAGTTGAGGTACTCGGGCAGCGCCTCCAGCAGCCGCTGCATCGAATCGCTGTTGTGGGCGCCATCTACCATGACCAAAGGGCCCTGCCCCAACACCTCCATGCGCCCGGGCCAGCGCGTCTGGGCCAGGCCCTCTCGGATGGCGGTCGCCGGGATGAATATCCCTCGCTCGCGCAGCACCTCGATGGCGGCCAAAGCCGTACAGGCGTTCTCCAGTTGATGGCGGCCTAACAAAGGCAGGAACAGCTCCGGGTATTCGGGCGCGTCGGCCTGGCTGGCGCGGTAGACGGCCAGGCGTTGCCCTTGCAAGTCGGCACCCAGGAAGCGCCATTGCCAATCGCGGCCCACCGCCGTCAGCGGCGCCTGGCGTTCGGCAGTCGTCGCCTCGATGACCGCCATGGCCTCGGCTTTTTGGGGAGAGGTGACCACCGGCGTCCCGGTCTTGATGATGCCCGCCTTTTCGCGAGCGATGGCGGACAGGGTATTACCCAGCACGTTCATATGGTCGAGGCTGATCGAGGTGATCACAGCTACTTCGGGCTGGAGCACATTCGTCGAATCGAGGCGCCCGCCCAGGCCGACCTCAAAGACGCCGAAATCGACCTCGCGCCGGGCATAGAGCCACATGGCCAGCGCGGTCATGATCTCGAACACGGTCACCTCGGGGCGGGCCTCGAGGAGAGGCACCATGCTCTCCATGAGCTCGCTCACTTCCTCTTCACTGATGAGGCGCCCTTCGATCTGGATGCGCTCGCGAAAGGTGTGCAAATGGGGCGAGGTGTACATACCGGTCTTGTAGCCCGCGGCGCGCAAGATGCTCTCGATCATGGCCGTCGTCGAGCCTTTGCCCTTGGTGCCGGCGATGTGCACCGAGCGGTAGGCGCGGTGCGGATTGCCCAATTGGGCCAGCAGCTCTTCCATTCGCCCCAGCCGCCAGACGCGCTCGGCGTAGGGCGGGCGGTCGCCGCGCTCATAGTCGGTTCGTCGAAAGATGGCCGTCAGCGCCTCTCGATAGGTGAGCATATGCACCCCCTGGATGCTAATCGTCTGGAACCGATTCTACTCCAGGAACGTCCAAGGTAGAAAAAGGGCGACGATGATTGTTTGCGGAGCGGGAGACCCGCGCTCCCGTCGCTACACCGGTTATTTGACCCCTGAGGAGGGCCATGTAAACTGGGGCCCGTGCCCGATATTCTGCGGAGGGGGTGCTTCGTGCCCAAAGCCCGGTTGCGCGTCCTTTTACCTCTTTTGCTGCTGGTTGCGTTTCTGCCGACGGGATGTGGCCGGCAGCCGCTTCTGACTGAGGCGTCGATCCGGCCGACCACCATTTCGCCCAACGCCGACGGCGTCGAGGATGTGGCCGAGATCCGCTACACCCTCACCCGCCAATCGACCTTGTCCATTTACCTGGTCGGCCAGGACGGCCGGAGACACTATTTTCGCCAGGACAAGCGGCGTTCCAAGGGGGAACGCACGGCCTATTTCGGCGGCGTGATCGACGGCCGGCTGCTGCCGGATGGGGATTACACCATGGTCTTTGAGGCTACCGACGAGCGCGGCTATCAGGAGCGCTTGGAGCGACGCATCACCTTGCGAGACGGGGACAAGGTCTATTTGCGCATCGAAAAGCTCGACATCTGGCCGAAAAAGTTTACCCCCAACCGCGACGGCATCACCGACCGCGTGCGCATCAGCTATGTGTTGAACAAAGAGGCGGCCCG
>JACIWY010000578.1 GCA_014360745.1 Chloroflexota bacterium | reverse complement strand
GCCAGTGCGCGCCAAGTGCACAATGGCGATGTGGAGGGCTGGGCCTGGGGCGCGGGGAGCCCCCCACCGCTGCTCTCTTTTGCGGATGTATGCGCCCCGCCGCCCACGGCGACCACAGAGCCGACCGAGACGCCCACAACCACTCCTGAGCCTTCGGCAACGCCGACACCCTCGTTGACCCTGACGCCGCCGCCTTCGGCGACGCCGAGCCCCACGGCGACCTTCACCTCGCTCCCAGCCACGGCGACAGCGACGGCGACGCGCACGCCGACCGCCACGCGCACGCCGACTGCCACGCCCGATCCGGATGATGAGGAGGAGGACGTTGTCCCCACGCCCGTCGTGTGGTTCCGCTTGGACAACAACCCCATCGATTGGGGCTCGTGCAGCGTCGTGCGTTGGGACACGCGAGACGCGCTGGAGGTCTATCTCGACGACGAACCGGTGGATCCTGTTGGCGAGCGGGAAGTATGCCCTACCGAGCAAACGACTTATTATCTGCGCGTGGTGGCGGAATCTTGGGATGAGGTCTTTACTCTTATCCTAGGGGTTACGGGAGGGCCGAGCGCCACGCCGGAGCCCACGGAGCCCCTCCCCTCGCCGACGCCCACGAGTGTCCCCGTGACGGCGACGCCTGCGCCTACGCGCAGTTCAACGCCAGTGCCATCGGTGCCATCTCCGAGTTGGACCATATCGGCGGCCATGACCGCCGAGGGCTATCCTGAGCCCGCGGAGACGCCAAGGCCGGGCCATCTCCCGCTTGCGCAAACGGGTGCGACGCCCACTGAGCCTCCTTCGCCTCTTCCCGCCCAGAAGCCAAGTGCTGAGAAGGGCGCCATGGCGCAGGAGGAACGGGCGGTGGTTTTGGCGGCGGGAGCATCGCCCGAAGCCACACTCCCCAAGATGGCCATCGCTTCGGGGCCATCGCCACGCCCGACTTTTGTGCGTTTGAAGGTCACGAGCGCCCCGCGAGCGGCCGAGCGATCCACAGCCCCGCTCCAGAACCGGGCGACAACGTCAACAGACGACCAGAAGGCTCTTCTACCCTCCGGCCTTGGCTTTTTCGCCCTCATCGCGGCGGCCTTGATAGGCCTGCTGATATTCATGGGGCGCAAGTAATATGATACGCAAGATCGTCAGCGGCATGATCTATACGCTATGTGCTTTGTTGGGTCTATTGGCTTTTATTTATCCTTTTCTGAGCGCCAGCGGCACTCAGGCGGCAGCCGCTGCTCAGCCGGCGGTCGCGGAGGGCCAGAATGCGCCGTTGCTCACGGCGACGCTGGTCGGCCTGTCGCTGATGGCGCTCCTGATCGAGGTGCAGGGGGAAGCCATCAGCGCCAAGACGGTGGCCATGCTGGGTGTTTTAGTGGCCGGCACCAGTTTGTTGCGTTTCTTGGAGGTGGCCATCCCCCTGCCTGGGGGGTTTTCGCCCATTTTCGCGCCCATTATGCTGGCCGGTTTTGTCTTTGGAGGGCGCTTTGGCTTTCTCATGGGGAGCTTTACCGTGCTGATCTCGGCGCTGATCACCGGCGGAGTGGGCCCCTGGTTACCCTATCAGATGTTTACTGCCGGTTGGGTAGGCATGACGGCGGGATGGCTTGGGCTTGTGCCGCTGCGGCACAAGCGCCAGGGAGGCCCCCATGTCGCTTTTGGCTATCGGGAGCTGATTGTGCTTTGCCTGGCGGGCTTTGGCTGGGGCTTGCTTTACGGCGCGATCATCAATGTCTACTTTTGGCCCTTTGCCGCCGGGCCGGCCGGACAGAGCTACCAGGCCGGGCTCGGCCTGGGCGAGATATTGGCCCGTTATGGGGCTTTTTACCTGGCTACCTCTTTGGGCTGGGATATGGCCCGCGCCATAGGCAACGTGGCCCTGATCCTGTTCCTTGGCGCGCCTATGGTCCGCGCGTTGGCGCGCTTCCGGCGACGCTTTTACTTTGAGGTGCAGCCTAATGATCGTTGATGTCCGCGCCTGGCTGTTCTGGGCTTTGACCATCCTCGTCGTCGCCTCTTGGACGCGCAACCCACTCTATATCGTCCTTTTGCTGCTCATCGTCGCCGTCACCGATGCGGCCTTTGTGGCCAAGCGAGGCAAACGCCGTTTGCCCTCGCCCGTTACCTTTGCCAAGATCGCCCTGCCGTTGGCCATCCTTTTCAACGCGCTGGTGGTGCATGTCGGTGACACGGCGCTTTTTGCCCTGCCCTCCTGGCTGCCTCTAGTCGGTGGAGTTATCACGCTAGAGGCCGCGATACCCGCGAGCAAG
>JACIWY010000577.1 GCA_014360745.1 Chloroflexota bacterium | reverse complement strand
TGACGTCGAGCACCTCTTTGATCATTTCTGGATCCAGCGCGGAGGTGGGCTCGTCAAAGAGCATGATTTTGGGTTGCATGGCCAACGCCCGCGCGATGGCCACCCGCTGTTGCTGGCCGCCGGAAAGCTGGCCCGGATAGGCGGTGGCCTTCTCCGGAATGCCCACCTTTTCTAGCAACTCCATAGCGATCTCGATAGCTTGTTGTTTGCTGCGCTTGCGCACCACACGTTGCGCCAGGGTGATATTATCCAACACCGACAGATGCGGAAACAGGTTGAATTGCTGAAAGACCATCCCCACCTCGGCGCGCACGGCGTTGATGCAGCCAGGCTCTTCCAGGTTGTGGCCGTCGACGATCACCGTCCCCGAATCGGGCACCTCCAGATGATTGATGCAACGCAACAGCGTCGACTTGCCCGATCCACTAGGCCCGATGATGACCACCACCTGGCGCCGGGGCACGCTTAAGGAAACGCCGTCCAAAGCGATCACCCGGCCGTGATGGAAGGTCTTGCGCAGGTCTTGAAGGCGAATGATCTCTTTGCCGTATTCGCGAACGGTGCCACGAGACTCCATGTTGAATATCATCCCTCGAAACGACTTTTGGACTCGATAAACTCGACCGCTCGAGAGGAAAAGAGGGTAAGTACGAGATAACAGAGCGCTACCATGATCCAGGTATCAAAGCTGAGAAAGGTGCGAGCCATATACTCGCGCCCGCGCCGCGTCAGGTCGGACACGGCCAATACGGATACCAGCGAAGAATCTTTGAGCAAAGCGACGAATTCGTTGCCGATAGGAGGCAGGATCACGCGAATGGCCTGGGGCAAAATGATATAGCGCATGGCCTGGATGTAACTCATCCCCAACGAGCGTGCCGCTTCCATCTGGCCGTGATGGATCGACGAGATCCCCGCGCGAAAGATCTCGGAGCCGTACGCGCCATAGCAGATGGTCAGCCCGATCACGGCGGCGGTAAAGGGGCTCAAGCGCAGGTCGATGAGCCATTGCCCCACGTTGGTGAGCCACGGCGAAAGAGAAAGCAACAAATTACCGATGACGTCAAATACTTGGGGTAAAGCAAACCAAATAAATAATAATTGCACCAACAAGGGGATGCCGCGAATAATCTCTACATAAAGCGAGGCGAGGCTATAGATGATCTTGGAGCGCGAAATGCGCCCCAACCCTCCAAACAGGCTGACCAAGAGGATGAACCCAAAAGAGGTGGTGACGATACGCAGCGTGACCAAGATGCCGTCGTAGATGAAATCCCAGATCTCCAGGAAAGGATACGGCTTGAATCGCACCAACAGCCAGAGCCCCACGGCTACGGCCAACACCAAGGCCCACCAATTCGCCAGGCGAGAGCCGGCCTGCCGGCGCAGAGAGAAGCTGCCTCCGATCATGAGCGCGATACCGAACAGGGCCAGCCAGAATCCGGCTCGTGGGGCCAGGGCCGCCGGCGCTTTGGCCCACAGAGCGCTGCTAAAGTCGAACTGATGCAGCCAGGCCAGCCATAAAGCGGGGAAGGCCAGCAGAGAAAGCCGGACGGTGGCCACAATCAAGCGTTGGGCCAGGAGATCTTGGCCCACTAAGGCAGCAGTTCCCAGGCCAAGGGCAATCAAAGAGGCCAACACGGGCAAGGCGAGACATACGACGAACGATGCATACTGAAGGCCGGACGATCCCGCGCCGATAAGCTGCACGAGCCACGCCCACGCCGAACCGTTGTGCTCGGTGGGAGCCAGGCGGATGTCGACGCTTTGCAGCTCCTCTCGCAGCGGGGGGCTGGCCTGGCGATAATGTTGTCGATAGATGAACAACGGATAATGAGCTACGATTAAAGTGCCGCCGGTAAAGCGGGTCGTGGCCTGGGTGATACGTCGAGGGAACATGGGCACAGCATAGGCCAATAACAGCAACAACGCCCCGCCGATTAGCAGCAGCCTACTGATATGTTCTGGGATTATGCGCAATGTGTCGGAATGGGGCGTATCCTGCACCAGAACTCCTCCTGTCTCGGCCGGTTTTACGTTATCCGGCTCATTCACCGAGATAGGCCGCGCGCACCTGTGGGTTGGTCAACAACTCTTGTGCGCTGCCTTCGAGGACGATACGCCCTGTCTCGAGCACATATCCACGATGGGCCACCGAGAGCGCCATGGCGGCGTTCTGCTCCACCAAAAGGATGCTCGTGCCCTGGGCGTTGATCTCACGAATAATGGCAAAGATCTCTTCTACCAAAATGGGCGCCAGCCCCATCGAAGGCT
>JACIWY010000576.1 GCA_014360745.1 Chloroflexota bacterium | reverse complement strand
TGATCCCACCGCCTGAACGCATGGCCGGGCGGGGATGGTAGAAGGTGAATGATGCGCATAGGGGTCCTCGCTCTGCAAGGGGCTTTCCGCGAACATTTGCAGGCCCTGGTCAGCTTGGGAATTGAAGGGGTAGCGGTGCGGCTTCCCCAGCACCTTCGTGGAATTGCCGGCTTGATCGTCCCCGGCGGGGAAAGCACCACTATAGGCAAGTTGGCCGCGTCATACGACTTGTTGCCCGCAATACGGGATTTGGCCAAAGCCGGCAAGCCCATTTGGGGCACCTGCGCGGGTTTGGTGTTTCTGGCCCGCGAGATCGTCGGATACGAGTGTCAACCCCGCCTAGGACTGCTCGACATCAAGGTGCGACGCAATGCCTTTGGCAGCCAAGTTAACAGCTTCGAGACATGGTTGAGTATACCGGTTCTCAATAAGGTCGCATTGCCGGAGGAACATGGCCAACCATTCCCATGCGTCTTTATCAGGGCGCCGCTGATCGAGGCGGTGGGTGAGGGCGTAGAAGTGTTAGCCCGCCTGGATGGTCTCGGCATCGTGGCGGCACAGCAAGGGCCGTTCCTTGTTACGGCCTTTCACCCCGAGTTGACTCGGGATCGGCGGTTCCATCGCTATTTTGTCTCCCTCGTGCTGGACAACCTCAGAGGGCCACTACCTCGTTAATCTGCGATATCGCCCCTGGGACTGGCCCAAATCGGCAAAAACGCGTTCCGGCGTTGGTTTGATTGGATACTGTGCAAACCGCGAGCTGGTCCTAGGGGCCTCGCTACCAACCCAGCAGCTTGACACCCCATTGCCCTTGGCTTATGATGTGAGCGTTGCGCCTGATGCCCAAGGGGGTTAGGGGGAGCGATGAGCGACCGATTTGATTTTGATGACGAGTTTTACCCGGTGCCCGCGTCTGCTATGGATGCCGATCCGACGGCGACGATGCGAGAGCTTCTCTATCGTGTCTCGCGTCTGGAGCAGGTGCTGGAAGAGGAGAAAATGCAAGCGCTGGCGAGCACCAAGGAGTTTCTGCTTGAATTTCTCTCCCTCTCCGATGATATTGCCGCTATTGTGGATCGCTGGGGCGTAACCACCAAGGCCACCGAGGCAGCCATCATTCGCAATGTGGTTGCCTTGGGGCGCAAACTGCGTCGGGTTTTGGAACATCATCAGGTGACCAGCTTTAGCGTGGTGGGCAAGCCGCTGGATCCGGAAACGAGCGATGTGGTTGGCAGTGAGGCGCGCGAGAATCTGCCTCCTGGCGTGGTGATCCGGGAACAACAGGTGGGTTACACCTGGCCCTACGGCTTGTTGCGCCGCGCTCAGGTTATCGTCAATAGTGCCACGGGGGCAGCAGATACTTCCGCAGAGGTGAGGACGCAGATCAGAGGGGAAGGGAGCGAGGGCGGGTCGTCGGAAGAGGGAGCCGCTCAAGAGCCCTGAGATATGGCTTATATAAGGGGAAACTTATGAACAGCGAACGAGATTGTCCCCACATCCAATGCCCTTATTGTGGGGGAGATGTCCCCGATCAGGTCACGATTTGCCCGGCCTGTCATGAAGATCTCGCGGGCTTGGCACGCTTGGAGTATGCGCCGGCTATTTATTACAACGAGGGGTTAGCATTGGCCCGTGAGGGGCGTTTGGAAGAGGCCCGCGATAAGCTCATCGTCTCCACCACGTTGGACGATTCCTTCCTGCCGGCTCAAGTGTTGCTGGCCAAGGTGTACGCCCGTCAGGAAAACTGGCCCAGGGCTCATGAGGCTATCCTTCGTGCGCTCCAGCTTGCGCCCGATGACGAAACGGTGCGCGAGCTGGCTGCGCAGATCGATCAGTTGGCCGGCGAGGATCAAGCTCGGCGCTTGCGTCAGGAGCGCGCTGCCGCCGAGGCACGACAACCCCAGACCGCTGACGTACTGCGCCACGCTCCCTCCGTCCCGTCGTCTCTGCGCGAATTATTGGGAGCTTTTGGCCTGGGCATGATCGCCGCCGCTTTATTGGGGCTTGTTTGGCGCTGGCTTGCGGGCGATGAGGAGCCTTCATGACGATCGGCGATCGAGGATGGCGGTCGGCGAGCTCATTGGGCAAAAGTCGAGGGCCAAAACCTCTCAGCATACAAGAAGGAGGGGCTATGTCTATTCCTCGTCAAATCGTAGATAACCTTTTGCGCAAAAAGCCGGCCGAGCGTGTGGGGTTAATGGATTCCCCCTGGGGCGACACCTTGGTCGCCTGGGTCCAACAGGGCTATCCGACCCGAACCGTCTATAAAGAGGTCGG
>JACIWY010000575.1 GCA_014360745.1 Chloroflexota bacterium | reverse complement strand
CGGCCAGCCGGCGCCGGGCTCGGTTTCCTGTGAGCCCACCATATAATGCGTCACCTCGCGCAATTGATAGGCCACCTCGATCATGCTCATCAGGCAAGCATCAAAGCCGATCACGTCGAGCTTTTCCACACCGGCCACGGCCAAGGCGCAACCGATGGCCCGCTTCATCTCGGCGTTGTCGAGGAAATCGGCCGAGGTGTCATCATAGGCAATGCCTCGCGCTAGGATGGCGCCCAAACTAGGGCGAAAAAGCGTCGGTAGCCCCTTTCGCCGGGCGGCGATATCGCCCAGAGCCTCGACGCGCACATCTTGGCCGAGGTTTGGGACAATATCTTCCTCCTTCCATCCCGTGCCGTGATTCCAGAGCACCAGCGCATAATGCTCGGCGGGGTAGCTCTCCATGGCCCAGGCCAGGAAACGCATCAGTTCCGCCGGATCGCCGGTGTTAGTCTCACCCAGATCGATGCCCACATCGTCCTCATCCAACGTGCGCTCGGCGGTGAGATAGTAACGGCGCGTCGGCCCTGCGCTCATGCGGTCGACCTGGGCGACGATGGCCAGCTCCGGGCCAGAGCCCACCTTTTTCATCTCTAGCAAGTCGTCCTGGCCGTAATGTTCCAGGCTGTTGTCTCCGGCCAGATACACCATAAAGGTCCAGTAGCGTGGCTTGGCCGGCACATCCCCCAAGACGGGCCCGGCCCCCGGTTCCAGTCGACGGCCATTTCTCATAGATTGTGCTCCTCGTCGGTTCTTGCTGAAGCAGGGCGTCAGCAATCCATGTTCCCGATTCTGATCGCAGCAGCCGCCTCTACCCGCCTCCGGTCGGGCGTGCGCACAAAGATGGGGTTGCTGACGATCCACATCCGTTTGCGAAAGGGAAAATAACGATAAGCCTCCGCTCGATAGGCGCCCGGCGCGCGCGACTCGTGGATCAATTCGGTGCCCTGCGTTTCGGCAATGCAATAACCGTTTAGCAAAAGGCGCAAATGGGCGCTTTTGGGGGTGCGTATATGCAACCGCACCGACCCTGTCGCCAGAAACTCGTCGCCCATGGCATAGATCTCGTTGCGGGTCTGGGCGCTAAAACGAAAACCGTGCCCCTGGCCCAACGCCTCGTAGACGACGAATGCTCGCCCCTTGCGCAGCGCATTGTACACCAATGCGGCGTCGTAGGCAGCTTGCCCGCTCCATGGCTCTTCCAGCAGCACATGTGTGGTCAGGGCGCGGAACAGGTGCGCATAGCTAAACACCGCTCGCCGCAGAGGCCCCAGGCGATAGACCGTCCCATGAGCATCCACGCCGCCGATGGCGTACACCCGGCGCAGGGCCAGCAAGGCGTCCCAACGATGCAACGTCTCGGGGAAGGGCCCGGTAATGGCCAGCTTGGGGAAAAAGCTGTAAAGTAGTGTGGGGCCGAGTTCGCTGAGATACGACTTGAACTCGGACATATAGTTCCAGATCTCCAAGCCATCGTACCCCGAAGCGTCCCAAGCGGTCCAATTGATCTCCGGCTCCAGCGCATAGTCGCCGCTATGCTCCACCGGATGGGCGAGATAGGCCAAGCCCCCGCGCTCACGCACGGCGTCGATGAACGCCTGCGCTTTCGAACAAGGCCGATCTGCTCCGGCCAAGGTCAGTTCTTCGCCGACTCCGAACGCCAACAGGTGATTTTCCGGCGCCGCCGCTTGAGGATCATGAAGTTCCTCGCCGACCAAAAGCAGCGTATCGCCATACCACCCTTCATGTTCGCCGGCATAGACGTTGTGGTCTGTAATGACGAGAAAATCAAGGCCCATTTTGTTGGCCAGGCGAGCCAGATCGCGGTGATGCCATGTGCCGTCGGAATAGGTTGTATGGATGTGCAAGACGCCCACCCGCTCGTAAAAGGTCATGCCCCTCCTCGATGTCGGACGCGACGAGGATACACGGACAGATACAGCCCGCGCATGATTATTGGATTATAGCAGGCGTCGGGTACTTGATAAAATGTTTCGTCCCGGCCCATCATTTGACCTTCCAAGATTCTCGCCCTATAATAATTGCAAATGAATACTGGGGGAGCGTTTCGCTGAGAGGATGGCGTTGGGGATTGTCCCCGTCATCGACCCCTTAATGCTATTTGGGCTACCGAGGTCTTGCTCAGTAGCCACAAAATAGCTTGCACCTGATCTGGGTAATGCCAGCGTAGGGAAGTATTTTGCCCAAAATCTCGTCTTCCATCTCGGCCGAGGTTTTGAGCAAAACCGATAGCGAGATCCTGTTTCGTGCTGCTGGCTATCCCCTACCAGCAG
>JACIWY010000574.1 GCA_014360745.1 Chloroflexota bacterium | reverse complement strand
CTGCCCATCAAATTGGTGGTGATGCTTTTCTCCGGGCAGATTTGGCGCAGGATCTGGATTTACAGGGCTTGGTATTCCGCTATTTGATCGGAGGAAAAACGCCAGAAGTCAAGCTCCAGGCAGGGGTTGGCCACACCGCCAGTGCTCCAAGGCAGAGGGATTTCGTCCCAGGCGTTATACACATGGCTCCAAAATACGGTGCCCCAGGCTTGGTTGAGGGCGTCGAGCGTCTTGTAGCGCTCCTCGGCCCAACGTTGAAAACGTTGTTGACAGGATTCGCAGTAGCAGCGCGTCGAATCATGACAGCCGAATTCATTGTCCAATTGCCAACCGATGACCTGTTGATGGTGAGCGTAATGCTCGGCCATGGCGCGCACGATCTGGGCTGAAAGGCGACGGTAGGTCTCGCTGCCAGGACAATATTGGCGCCGCATACCGAAGGTGACGCGCTGCCGATCGCGAGTGACGCGCATGATTTCAGGATAAGTCGTGCAAAGCCAAGCTGGCGGGGTGGCCGTGGGGGTGCCCAAGATGGTGACAATGCCATGTTGGCCCAAAAGATCGATGGCCTCATCCAACCAATCGAACTCATAGTGGCCCTCTTGGGGTTCCAGAAGAGCCCAGGCGAACTCGGCCATGCGCACCAGGTTGATGCCTGCCTCTTGCATAAGCTGCGCATCGACATTCCAGCGCTCGCGCGGCCAATGCTCCGGATAATAATCGACGCCATAGTACATGGCCCATTCCCTCCCCGAGCGTCACGGGCGCCAGTATAGGATGGCCTTCGCAGGGTTGTCAAAGCAAGGGCATTGCGCCTATTCGGTAGGCGATCGAGAGAGCAACAAGCGCACGTCCAACGGCATCCCTTTGGCCTCGTCGCGCAAAAGAGAAATAGCTCCCGAAGGACACAGCGCCTGGCACACCCCGCAGCCAAGACAAGCTTCCCAATTCAAGATCACCGTTCTATCTCCTTGGATCGTATCGCCATTCCACCTGAGCGCTCCAAAAGGGCAGCCGCGCACACAGCGGCCACAAGCGCTGCAACGCTGCGGATCGATGTGAGAGACGTAGCCGGAGGGGATCAACATAGGGATACCGTGACGCATCATGGCCTCGATGCCCCCACAACAACAGGAGCAGCAATTGCAAATAGCATAAAAGCGCCCAGCTGCTGCATCTTTGAACCAAGCCGTGTGCACATGCCCTCGATCATGTTCGGCCTGAAGCAGCTCTACCGCTTCGGCCTGGGTGATACGCCGCGCGCCGCGAGGATGGTGTTCCAACATAAAATCGACAAAGGGCTGGCCCACGACCATGCATACCTGGGTGGGCGTGCAAGGGTTTGCCCGCAACTGACGGCAGGGGCATTCATAGAGGGCAATATCGGGCGGGCCGTTTAATACCAGGTCACGGGCCACCGGAAAGGGCACGATCTGTTCCAGGCTGTGCAGAGGGATGTCTTCTTGAACGGTCACCAACGCTTGGGCCAACTCGGTGGGCAACACTTTGCCGTGGTAATGGGTGGCCAGCCAGCGTTTGCCCTGTTCACCCAACAGGGGGGCAATGATCTGGCTGCCCAGTTTGACGTATTGATAGGTCCAACGCGCGTACACATAGCCATGGGCCGTGGTCAGCTTCAGAAAGCGCCGCCAGCCGCTGATGCGTACCATGCGCCAAGTGGAAGGGCGCAGCAAGCGCCCGCGTTCGCCGAACAACCACAACCCCAAGAGCCCTGCGCCCACCAGGGCAGCCCAAATCATCCACTACACTCCACGGTGTTTTATGGGGGATATTGTAAGGACAGAACCTCAGGCGGGCAAGGGCGACCCTCGCCCCGACGCCTCGGCCTCTTCCGCCAGGCGTGTCCTCACGTAGGCTTTACGCGCTGGCTACGATAACCCCCTATACTAGATGTGAAGGATAAAGACCGGGTATTCGATGAACGAGATGAACGAATCGCGCGCCAAGTGCGCCCTGGTTGTGTTGTGGACATTGTTGCTTCTTAGCGGGTTATGGACGGCCAAGGCCGTAGCCTGGGCGCCATCGTCTCCCAATAATGCTGAGCGCCCTTCGCATGCCGCTCACTCAGTGGCCTCCGCGCCACGCCCGGCTCAGATTGCGCCCAACACCACCATCCGCATCTCGATATCTTCCAACGGTGTGCAGGCCAACGGCAATTGTTATTATCCCTCGGTCTCGGACGATGGTCGCTATGTGGCTTTTGCCTCCGATGCGGATAACCTGGTCCCAGGGGATACCTTCGGCGCGCGGGATATCTTTGTCCACGACCTCTA
>JACIWY010000573.1 GCA_014360745.1 Chloroflexota bacterium | reverse complement strand
ATCGTGCGCGGGGGTTGGCAGGGCCATGAGCCCGGGCCGGTTAGCGAGATTTTCGCCAAGGCGCTACGAGAGCGGGGGTTTGAGGTCGAGATCTCGGATACTTTGGACGCATTTAGAGATCTGGAAAAGCTCAAGCGCCTGCATCTCATCGTGCCCATCTGGACGATGGGTCACATCGAGAAAGAACAGCTAAACCCTTTGCTAGAGGCGGTGCGCAGCGGCGTGGGTATCGCCGGCGTCCATGGTGGTATGGGTGACGCTTTTCGACAGGAGACCGAATACCAGTATATGGTCGGTGGCCAATGGGTGGCCCATCCGGGGGGCGATGGCGTCGAATATGTCGTGCATATCGAGGATGTCGATAGCCCTATCACGGCGGGGATGCACGATTTTACCGTCCGCTCCGAGCACTACTATATGCACGTGGATCCCGGTAACCACGTGCTGGCGACCACTCGCTTTGGTGATACGGTCATGCCCGTGGCCTGGACGAAAAAGTATGGCCGAGGTCGCGTCTTTTACTGCTCTTTGGGACATGTGGCCCAGGTGTTTGAGCAAGATCCGCAGATTCTAGAGATGGTCGTCCGCGGCATGGTATGGGCTGCGGAAGGCGCCGTGGAGGCTGCGGCGGAGGCCGAAGCAGAGGCCGCGAAGCAATAAGGGGTGTGCCCATGTTTGTCGATGGTTGCCTGGTCACCGCGCCGCCTCGCGATCGCCTGAGCCCTGGGCCGCTCGGGGTGCGGCGTTATGTGCCGCACAAGTGTTTTCGCGGCTATACGCTCTTTAGCCCCGCCTTTGGCAATCGGGAGTATCTCATCGATATGAACGGCTTGGTGGTGCATACCTGGCCCGCCAAACATAGCCAATATGCGGAATTGTTGCCCAACGGCGAGCTGTTGATCGACAAATATACCGGCTTGATCTTTGACGAGGGCGAACGCGGTTTGGAACAGTTGGCCCCCGATGGCCGGCGCGTCTGGAATTGGGAAGGACCCTATCACCATGACTTTCACCGATTGGACGAGGAAACTATCGCCTGCCTCGTCCATCGGCATGATCGGGTCTTGCCCGGTTTCTATGCCAAGGGCTACGAGCCGGAATATATGCTCTCCGATGTGGCCATCGCCATCGATCGCAAGGGAAAGGTGCTATGGGAGTTCCCCTTTCGCCAGCATATCGACGAGCTTTGCCATCTAACCGGCCTTCCGCAGCCGGTCCATTATATGAGCCAACAAGGCCCTGAGCTCAGCGAGCGCGCCGTGGCCGACTGGGCGCATACCAACACGCTTGAGGTGCTCCCCGACACGCCGCTCGGCCAGCTCGATCGACGCTTTCGCGCCGGGAATCTGCTTTTTTCTTTTCGCGCTTTGGACATTATCGGCGTGGCCGATCCAGAGAAGGAGCAGATCGTCTGGGCGTGGGGGTTGGGCACCTTGGATGGCCAACACCAACCCACCATGACGAAGGAAGGCCACATACTGCTCTTTGACAACGGCACGGCCCGTGGCTATTCCGCCGTTATCGAACTCGACCCTTCCACCAGCGAGGAGGTATGGCGCTACGAGGATCGCGCCGGCTTTTTCTCTGCCTATCGCTCCGGCGTGCAGCGTTTGCCCAACGGCAATACCCTGATCGCCGAATCAGATGCAGGGCGCATCTTGGAAGTGACTTTGGAACAAGAGGTGGTATGGGATTATTATTCGCCCTTCCTGGCCGAGGCCGCCGGAGGTCAGGGCCGCCATATCTATCGGGCTACCCGCTACACCGAAGAGCAGATCGAGCCCTTGCTGGCTGCGCGAGCTGAGGACAAGGTGGTGGGCGTATCCTCGGCGAACCACACGCCGATGAGGACCTTCCCTGAGATGGTGCGCTTTTATCGAGAGGGGTTGGGCGGGTAGTGATGGTCGATGAGCGACCTAGAGGGGGCTTGTGCCCCAGGCGTGGACCAAGCGCCCCCAGAGCAACAACGCGGTGAGCGATAGGATGGCGATCAGGCACAGGGCATCGAGTGCGTTAAATCGCAGGGGGCGCAGATAGGTGCGCTTGCGCCGCGCCCCAAGCGCCCGAGAGTCCAAGGTATAAGAGATGCTCTGCGCCGTGCGCAGGGCCGTGATCAGCATGGCCACCGTGATAGGGATGTAGGCCCGCGCCCGTTGCAAGGGGTTGCGTTTGCTCAAATCCAGCCCGCGGGCCTGTTGTGCCTCGGAGATCATGGTGAATGTGCTGGCCATGGTCGGCAGGTAGCGTAGGGCCATGCCCAAAGTCAATCCCCAATCATAGGGCAGCCCCAAGGCGACC
>JACIWY010000572.1 GCA_014360745.1 Chloroflexota bacterium | reverse complement strand
TGAGCGGATGGACACGGTGTTGGAAGAGCTAGCAGGGGTGACCCCAGATGATGTACAGCGGGTGGCCCGCGAATACATGACCTCCGAAAACCGCGTGGTGGGCTGGTTCCAACCAACGGAGGAAACGGGAGATGCGGTCGGGTTGGATGTCCCTGTGGTGGCCCATTGTGTTTCCGCCAATGAGCCTCTGTGTTTTTACACCTCGGCAGCGACCATCGGCCCCGAAACGGTGCGGCGCGAGGTGTTGGACAACGGCATCGTCGTCTTGGCCCGCGAGAACCCGGCCAGCCCTTCAGTGACGATCGAGGCCAGCATAGATGCCGGAAGCGTCCATGAGACCGACGAAACGGCCGGCTTGGCTGCGCTTACCGCACATATGATGCGCCATGGCACCGAGCGGCATACCTTTCAGGAGTTGAACGAAGCGCTGGATGGGGTGGGGGCATCGATCGATTTGTCGGCAGGCAGCGACGAGGCCTCGCTGTCGGCTCGTTCTTTGGCCGCCGACTTTGATTTTCTGTTACATCTACTCTGTGAGGTATTGACCCAACCGACCTTCCCGGCTACGGAATTGGAGCGCGTGCGGGGCCAGGTGTTGACCTATCTCAATATCATGAGCAGCGATACCGGTTATCGCGCCGATCAGGCTTGCATGGAGCTGCTCTACCCACGCGGTCATCCCTATGCCCGCCCCACCCTCGGCACCCCTGAGACGGTGGGCGCCTTGCGGGGCGAGGACTTGAAGACATTTTACAAACGCACCTATCATCCGCAGCGGTTGGTCCTTGCCATCGTGGGCGCTATAGAGGCAGAGCGGGCCATTAGCCGGGTAGCGGAGGAACTTGGGGATTGGCGCCCTGGCGAACCCGGACCGGCGCGGAGCATTCCCCCGGCCGAGACGCCGAACGAGCCGCGCATCCGGCGTGTATGGCTTCCCGGCAAGGCGCAGGTCGATCTCGTTTGGGCGACGGTGGGCATGCCACGCACGTCGGAGGACTATTATGCGGCTATGATGGCCAATATCGTGCTGGGCCGCCTGGGTATGATGGGCCGATTGGGCGCCCGCGTTCGCGATGCACAGGGCCTGGCTTACTATACAGAGAGCCATCTCTTGGGAGGTTTTGGCCCCCATCCGTGGACGATTTCGGCGGGCGTGGCCCCGAAAGATGTGCAGCCGGCCTTGGAGGCGATCCTGGACGAGATCCGTCGTCTGCGCGATGAGTTGATCGAAGAAGAGGAGTTGGCCGATTGTCGCTCCTTCCTCACCGGCGCTTTGCCGTTGGCCCTGGAGACTAACGAGGGGATCGCCAACTTTTTGCTTGGCCTGGAAGAATATAACTTGGGCTGGGACTATCTCGAGCGTTATCCGGCCATCTTGGCGGGCGTATCCCGGGAGGATGTCCGGCGCGTGGTGCGCAAATATCTCAAATTGGATGGATATGCCCTGGCCCTGGCCGGGACGTTCGCCGACCAAGTTTTCAACACATTTCCGCCATCATCCCGTTGAGCAAGGGGCTCACCCATGAAAGTCGTGCGCTTTTTGGGCAACCTGATCTTGGCCATCGTGCTGGTCGTGTTGATCCTGTTGATCTTGTTGACGGCAGGTGGCCTAGCCATTGCCCGCGTATGGGAGCAACAAGGGCTGGACTATGGCGTCTCGGAGGAAGGAAGCTGGTTGTGGGTCGACCAGGAGCCGATCTATCGCTACGAATGGGGCGCAGAGAACGAGCCAACCATCGTCCTTGTGCATGGGTTGGATGTCCAGGGCTCGACGGTTTGGGCGGCCAATGCCCCCGATTTGGTACGGCGAGGCAATCATGTATTGGCCGTGGACCTGCGCGGCTTTGGGCATTCGACCCGCGAAGGCAACGCAGAGCAATACTCCATCGAACAGCAGGCTCTTTTGCTGGCCAAAGTGTTGAACGATATGGGGGTGGAACGCGCTCTCGTCGTAGCGCATGGCTGGGGAGCCCGGGTGGCTTTGCGCTTGGCCGAAGAACAACCACAGTTCGTAGGGCGCCTGGCGTTGATCGCGCCTTACGAGGATCTGGATTACCTCCGCATCTGGCGCGCGGCCAGCCGCTGGCCCTATACGGGCCGTGCAGCGACCTGGCTCATGCTTTCGGGCGGACCCATCGGCCGCGCCATGCAACGGCGCATGTTGTATACCTCCGAGTATTTGCCCGAGGGATACTGGGCCGATGCTGCCCGCCCCAGCCACATTGTGGGCACGGTGGAGGCGTTGCTCTCCATCGCCGCTATCTGGGAGGCCGAAGAACGATCACTGACATCTTATCGGC
>JACIWY010000571.1 GCA_014360745.1 Chloroflexota bacterium | reverse complement strand
CTTCAAAAATAAGCGGAGCATCCTCGATGTGCACCGTCAACGCGATTCCCTCGCCGAGCTGGCGCCGGATCAAAGCGATATTCTGCCACAGCCAAGTGGCCATATCGAGCAGATCGAACGCCGGTGGCTCTCCGCGGCAGTAGGCCACCAGGTGATGCACCATGCGAGCGCCCTGATCGGCCGCTTCGATGATCGCGTCCACATCGGGCCGGTTGGGATGGTCCCGGCCGATATCCTCGTCGAGCAGGGAACAGGCCGCGCGTATGGTGGACAAAACGTTACCAAAATCATGGGCCACAAAAGCCGAGAACTCGCCCAGCGTCTCCAATCGTTCCCGTCTCCTCAATATCTCTTGCAAGCGGTGCCGATCGGTGGCGTCACGCATCAACACGGCGACTCGGGCACGTTCGCCGTCCCCAATGCGATAGACCACTACGTCCAAATAGCTCTTGTCATCGCTGGCGAGAGGATACCACTCCACATCCGAGAGACGTCGGGTGTGGCCGTCGCGCAGCACCGCGCGCAACAGGTCATCGACGGCCGTCCCTTCTCGATACAGAGAACTGCGCTCGAATGCCTGCGCAAACGGCTGGCCCAACACGTGTTCCGGCGTCACCCCAAGCGGGCGGTCTACGCTATCGCGAAACTCGACGACCGTCAGGTTCTCATCCAACAATACGAATGTATCGCCGATGTTCTCGAACAAGGCTCGCGCGCGGGCCTCGCTTTCGCTCAACGCCTCCAAAGCACGCACAATGCCGGTAATCTCGCGCGCGATCACCGCCAACTGTTGCACCGGTCCATCCTCCGGTATGGGGTAGACGTTATGTTCGAACCAACGCCCGTTCCTTTCGTCGGTGAAGCGCAGCGGTTTGCCGGTGCGCACCACCTGGTCGGCCATGGATAGGTACAGCTCGGCTACCTCGGGCGGCAACAAGTCGGCCGCCTTCATGCCGATCGCCCTGGCCGCCTCGACCTGTAAAGATTGCTCTGCGGCGCGGTTCATGGCGATGATGGTGCTATCCGGTTTCATGAGCAAGGCCACATCGGGGATCGCATCGAGGATGGCCTGTGCCGTCTGCGCGCTCTGTCGACGGGCCTCCTCGGCTCGGCGCTGAGCGGTGATATCGCGAGCATACACGGCAATCTGGCGCACCTGGCCATCGACGTCGAGGATGGGATAGAAGGTGGAGTCAAAAAAACGTCCGGCGCGCTCGTCCTGAAAGCGCACCGGCTGCTTGGTAGATACCGCCAATCGCAACCATTCCCGCCGCCTGGCCCCCACATCGGGCGGGCTGAACTCGCGCAAGTTGTGGCCGATAAACTCGTCCAGCTCAACCCCGAACCCCCTAGCGGCGGCAGTGTTGGCCGCAATGATGTTGCTGTTCGGGTCGATCAACAAAGCCGCGTCGCTAGGGGCGTTGAGCAAAGCCCAAGCCTTGGCCTCGTCTCGGATCCGCTTCCAGTAAGCGTGGCGGAGATTGGCCCAGACGGCTGCGGCCAGCGCCCCGATCGACAGGAGGCTGAGCGCCCGAAAGATTCCCAATCGCCCGGCGATGACCGCCTCCCAGCCCTTTTCGGGGATCGCCGCCAACATCCACGGCCCGTCTGGGACCTCGACATCGAGCACGACCGGGCCTTGCCCCAGAATCTCGGGCACACCATAGAGCACCCGATGCTGTACGTCTCTCACCATCATCGCGAAGCCATATTCTCGCTCATAGGCCTTGAGAAAGGCCCTCAGATCGAATGGGGTTTGCGCGTGGACCAAGAGTTGCTCATCATGATAGCGCGCCGCGTATAGAAAAAGGCGCCCGGAGCCCCGCGTGTCAGATCCGTCCTCTCCTCGGATACCCTGCACCACCAACCCCGGGCCACTCACGTGCAGGGCCAAACGGCGCAGGTGCTCGTGTAGTATCTCTTCCAAGGTCACCTTGAGCACGGAGGCACGCACCTCGACCCAAACCCGCGCCTCACCCAAGAGTTGGGCGCGGTACCAGCTTTGGATCGGCCACCACAGGGCAAAGGCCACCACCACTATCAAGGCCGTGCCCCAGACATACGTTCGTGAAAGCGTCTTCCTCATCGTCTACTTGACTATAGCTAAGATATGGTCAAGGCCTCCACCAGCAGGTTGTCAAAGCGCACATCGATATCGCCGTCGAGCGCCGAGCCGGCTAACAACCCCACACAACCAAGAGGATATGTCGCCTCATGAACCTTGGTCAATAGATGCCCGTTGGCATAGAACTCCATCTCCGGCCCCCGACAAACGACCTTGAGCCGGTTCGGCTGGCCCCCT
>JACIWY010000570.1 GCA_014360745.1 Chloroflexota bacterium | reverse complement strand
TGGTGTCATCGTGAGAAAGAGCGGGCGGGGAGGTATGCACCCCCGAAGCGCCATAAGAGACAGCGCACAGGTCTTGTCGTTGCCCCATGGCCGCCAGAAGGCAAGCGCGATCCATCTCACTCAAGGCCGATGACACCGCTTCGGGCGAAACGCCGACCGCGACCATATCGGCCACGATCAGACGCGAGAAAAAGATCAAGGCCAAACCCTCGCTTATCGTAATAGGCCAGGTAGGGCCGGCATCGCCGTCTTGGACATCGTCCAGCCATTTGGCCGCCAAGCGTAAGACGCGCCAGGCGGCGCTCGCAGACACCGCCTGGTCGATTGTGCCTTCGCACGCAATGACAACCAAGCCGGGCAGGAAACCCAGGATCTCGGAGGTCGCGCTGCGGGGCTCAAGCCAACGCTCCAACAGACCCTGGAGCACGTTCCGATAGGTCGGAACAGAGAGACAGCGGTTCAGCACACGCAGCAAGAGTGTACGCTCTGCGAGGCGCCAACTGGTTAGAATTGTCGGATCAAAGGCAGCGGAAGGCGTCGTATTGCGGGATAGAGCGGATATCTCCTCGTCCGCGCTCCGAGGCGCCCGTGTTTTGCGACGTTTCCCGCTGTCTGAGGGGACACCGGCGTGTGCCACCGTCGTTTCACCTATTGCCTCACCTCGGGCGCGTTCGGGAGAAATGGCTTCTTGGATAGGTGCGCCCAAGGCAGATGAATCTCACCACCAATCCCCCTGGGGTTCGTCGCCGTCCTTGTTCGGCCCGCTCTCGGCAAGAATATCGAGCAGAGCTTGACGCTCCTCGGCAGAGACCTTGGCCGAATCGGGTACGTTGCCCTCGACGACCACCTGATGGACCAGTTTAGCGAGGTCGTTCATGGATTACCTCCTTTGCAGCTTCTACACTAGCTGTGCCTCGGTCTATGAAGCGGCCTTCTGCCCCGTTGAAACAGGCCACTTTGGCGCTATTTTAGCGATCTCCCGTTGAGGAGGCAAATACTAGGATTTAGGTTCGATTCTATCGTCCAAGCGCTTCATTTTTTGGTCTACGTCGAGCCTGGCGGCGACTTCGTAGATAAAAGCAGCTTGCCCTTTATTAATTTTTTGAATCGCCACTTCTATGGGAAACCACTCAGCCTTGTCTATTTCTGGGAAATATTTTTTCCTGCCCGATTTGGGGGGCCACTCTAACTCGAATAAATTGCTCTGTATATTGGCCACGTCCAAATCGCCTTGCACCGCCCAAGCGTAGACGATTTTTCCGCCCTTTTGCCTCTGAGGTGTCAGCGGTATCAACTCTCCTTCGACAATCACCCCCGTTTCTTCCAGAAACTCTCGTTTGGCCGCCGCCAGGGCGTCCTCCTCTTCCTCAAACTCGCCCTTGGGGATAGACCAGGCCCCCAGGTCCTTCTTGGCCCACAACGGCCCCCCAGGATGCACCAGAAGAAACTCTAATTGATCGTCCCTAAACCTATACATCAGGATACCGGCGCTCTTTTTGGCCATAGCACACTAACCTATACACTGAACAATAAAGTATACGCGAGGCGTAAAAAGACAGGGCGGCTTCACCCGAACATTAAATCCTTTCCCCTGATCTGGCAAACTCGTCGATCAGGCTGAGGCAGGCTCGAACCTTGAAACCAAGTCACCCGCCCAGGCGCGGATGGCCTCCCAGTCTCGTATGTCGCTGGCCGGCATCTGTTTGAGCGCGGGCAAGAGGTTAAAAGGGAAACGCAGCTTGGCTGGGTCGAACCGGCCGCCGAATACCTCGATGGCGATCGGCGTCAGCCAGGGGAACTTGGCCAGTTCTTTGTCGAGCTGTCCGCGTGCCCCCTGCCACTCCTCCTCTTTATCGTGGAACGGGCCGAGCGCGAAAACGGCCACCGTCCGTTCGATGAGGGCTTGACGGTGCCGCGCCAGGAACCGGCGCGCATCCCTATGCCAACGGAACATGTAGAGCGGCGCCCCCAGCACGACGGCATCGTATTCCGCGAGCATGCGCACCTGTCGCGCGGGGAAAATATCTACCTCAAGCCCACGTTCGCGTAGCGCCGCCGCGACCGCCTCGGCAACCTCTTGGGTCGAACCGGAATTTGTCGCATAGGCGACAAGCACTGAAACTGGCATCATGGCCTCCTGAGTATATCGCCGGTGTGAGGGTTGCGGGCATCCCTGCCCGCAACCCAGCAAATCCGGCATCATGGCCTTTTACCACAATTGTTGGTACAAGGGAAACGTAGGATACCGCTCTTATTCCATTTGCCCAATCGAGGAGCGCAGCACAATTGAGCGAATAGTGGCA
>JACIWY010000057.1 GCA_014360745.1 Chloroflexota bacterium | reverse complement strand
GCGCACAGCATTCAGCCCATCCCAAGAAATCGGAGCCGCTGGGCATGTTCATCTTGCCCAGAGGCTCTGGGAAAGTTATTGCTTGCTATACCACTCGTTCACTTCCTCGGTGATTCTGTCTCCGCCGAGTTTCTTCCAATTATCGACGAACGCATCGAACGCATCCAGGGGTTGTTCGCCGATAATGATGGAGATGAACGTCTGATCTTCCAGTTTGTTCAGGTCCACTTGCCGCTCGACCATCGTCGGCGTGGGCATGCCCTGGAAGGCGTCCATCAACCCATCGCTCGGCGAGCGCTCGACGAGGAAAAGCCGGGCCCGGTTGCTGAGCACCGTGATAGGATCCTTGAAAACCGCCTCCTGCATAGCGTCCCTCTTCTCCGGCGGGATCTTGGCCCATTCCTCGAGCTGATAACGAATGGCTCTACTGTCGGCCCTAGGGTCTGACCGGCCGCCGCCGCGGGTGCCAAAGGGGCCAAAGGTCCAGGGCGTATAATAGATTCCCGGGTAGATTAGGTTGCCCTTGTCATCAAAGTCATAGTCGCAGCCTCGCCAGCCGTGCATACGCCGCCATGGATCCTCACGCTTTTGAAGCCGCCAGTTGGCCACCTCGATCCATTTGTCCGCATGCTTGAAATCCTTGGGGCAGCAGAACACGCCTTTGGCGAAGGGGTTCTCGGTGAACTTGCCCTTAAAACCGCCAGGACCTGTGGGAACGTCGTAGAAGGCCCACTCGGCTTCGGGGAAGTTGGCCAGGGTATCGCGATCGGCGCCCCAGGAAGGGCAGAACTGCATGCCGCACACGCCAGCGGCCAAGTCCTTGTGCACCTCGGAGGTGGGAATGGTAAAGAAATCCTTGCGGAACATGCCGTCGGCGTACCACTTGCGCAGCAGGGCTAAGGCATCCTTCGCCTCCGGGCGGATGCCGTCGTAACGCAGCCGATCCCCTTCCTTGCTCCAGCCAAACCTACTCCAGTTGCAGGTAAGATGATGGCCGCCCCAGATCGGGTCGAGGCTTCCGCGCCAGCTATTCCTAAATTGGACGTTCGCCAGCAGGCCGTACGTGCTGCCGGCAGGCCCTGCTCCGATACCGGCTTTGACAAAGGCCATGCCCACCTCGTACAGCTCGTCCAACGTCTTGGGCGGCTCGAGGCCCAGCTTGTTCAACCAGTCCTGGCGCACCCACAGGCAGGTGTCGTTCTGGGCAAGCTGCTCGGTCCGCGGCAAAGCCCAACGTTTTCCGTTGATAGTGCACTGAACCCAAGGCTTATCGCCAAACTCCCTGAACGTCTCCTTCCAACGCTCGCTGGCATACTGATCCCAGATGGGACCGAGCTCCAACAGCACATTAGCCTCGACCATTTTGACAAAAATGGTCAGTGGCACCGTCTCCATAATATCGGGCATGTCGCCGCTGGCCAGCGCCAGGTTGTACTTGGTGTTGGCCTCGTCGCTCGTGGACCACGTCCAGGCCACCTTGAACTTGACCCCGAACAGTTTCTGGATCATGCGGTTCCAGGGGTTATCGTCCAGGCTATCGCCGGGCAGAAACTTGGTGCCCGCGTCCACCCGCCGGCTGCCGGTGATGACGATGGGCGGAGTATGGGGCACGCCAGGAGGTAGATCGGGCAGGATAGTCCTCCAGCCCCGTGGGTGATCCGGGCTGCCGGGCATCAGCTCGGGACCCAGGATCTCCTCCGGGCTCTTGGGGGCCACCTCGACCACTTTCTCCACCACGCGGGTGACCTCTTTTTCGACCTCGACCGCCTCTTTGACCACCTTCTCCACTTCGACCTGGACGGTCTCCTTGACCACCTTCTCCACCACAACGGTCTCTTTGACCACCCGAGGCGCGCAGGCGGCCGCCAAAGCGGAAGTGCCAAGGGCTGCTGCACGCAAGAACATACGCCGTGAGAAAAGACGCTCCTTAGACATTGCTATGTACTCCTTCCCTGTAAAAACTAGACCGGACCCTATGTTGCCCTCATTTTACGTTTTTTTCTTTCTTCCCCACCTCCTTTCTCTTCCGCAGCTATCATCGGCGCCATCGCATTTCGCCCTACCCACATGATACTTGATCATGAGGGGTTATGTCAATACCCCTTTGACTCCGGGTGCAAAAACGAGACAGAGGCCCCTGTCCCGGGATGCGGAGATCCGCATCCCACCGGCAAGGAGATCGCGCTCCCGTCTTTGCCTCGATACGCCTCCCTCTACAGCCTATGGCCCGACGATAGCGGCATCATCTCCTCGAACACTTGGCGCTCCTTCCGGAGATCGAACCCCTATGGCCCACAACACCAAGCGTTGAGCTTCGGGGCCCAGCTCACCCCTTGCGTTTTAACACCCTCGCCCAGGAGGGTTCGCGCAGCGGGAAATGCTCGGCCATATCCCGATTATAGGGTTGGGCCAGCATGTCATCGAGATAGCCCTTGGCCTGCTCATAAGAGACCGTATGCCCGCCGGCTTGGTAGGTGTTGACCATGAGCAGGCCGTCTAACAACATATCCCGATCGCCCGTCAAAAAGGCCTCCAACTCCCACTCCATGCTCAGGATCATCGGCCAGATGACCTCGATCATGATCTTTTTCGGCAAGGGGTTCACCTGCAAGCGATGGATGCCCCCCTTATCGATGTACGCCGGCATCTCGGCGACCACATCGTCCGGTATGCCGGGCACAGCGCCCTGGTTGGGCACGTTGATCTGGAACTTGGCGGCCACGTCGTTGACCAGCGCGTCGATGATCGGCACCTGCTGCTCTCGCGTCTTGACCGGCGGGAAAGCCTCCAGCACCGAACGCGACGGATCCGCGACCACCTGCCGGATCTCTTCGATGCGCTGGTAATGCCGCTTGATAAAAGGCGGCGAGTGCAGGTCGGAGCTAAACCCGCCGGTGGGGCCATACCAATGTACGCGGGTCTCCAGGTCGGTCTTGTACCACCAGCCGCCCCCGCGCGTGGTGTCGCCCACCGGTAAAAGCCCGAAACGCCGATATTGGTCGATGACCGCGCGGCTCATCTGGTCTTCCAGCCCATACTTTTCGGGGTGATCCACGCGATCCTGCCAGTAGGCCTCGGCCTTGGTCTCGATCCACTCGTCGAGCAGGGGATAAGCATCCTGCCCCTCATAGCGAAACTCGGTTAACCAGATGGTGTGGTTCAGGCCGGGCGCCGTCCAGACCACCTTGGCCGGGTCCAGGCCCAGCACCTGGGCGATGGTGATATAGCCATAGTGGCCATGACACAGGCCGATGATCTTGATGCCGGTCTCCCGCGTCATCAGCGTGGTGCCCTGATAGACCGGGTTGCCCGATTGGATCAGCCAGGCGTCGGGGCAGATCTTTTCCATGTCCCGCGCCACGTCCAGCATGAGCTTCAGGTTGTAGTAGTTGACGCCAAAGCCCGCCCCAGAATAGTAGCCGTGCTTCTTGGCCAGGTCGCGCCGTTCCTGCCAATGGGAATATTCCCCGCCGGCGGTGTTGATGACAAAATCGGCCTCTCGCAGCGCCTTGGCGCGGTCGGTGGTTTCGTCGAAGGTGAGCTTGCCGCCCAGTTCGCCGATGTACCGCTCGGCCAGGCGATGGATCATCTCCAGGCGCTCGGCGTCGATGTCCATAAAGGTCACATGGCTGCCGGCCAGGTTCTCGGTCAAACAGAGGTCTTTGACCAAGCCCAAAGAGAAGGTTGCGCTTCCCGCCCCAATGACGGTAACTTTGATCGGGGTGCCCATATGTGTCTCCTTTTCGCTCTTTTGTTATGCAGAACGCTCAACCCGAACCAGATACCACGGCGTGGCCGGTTCGCCCTCCAGGCGAATGGCAAAGCCCTCATCCGCGGCCGCAAACGCCCTGGGCTCCCCCATCGGCTGTCCGCAGCCATCCAGGGGTTGCAGCCACACCGCCTTGGCGCCCGCCAAGCCGCGCAAAGTGACCGTCGCCACCACCGGCTCGATGCGGATGGGCGCCGTGCCCCATTGGTCGCTCAACGATTGACGCGTTTCATCGGCCCAGCGCATGCCCGTATTCGCCACCCGCGCCCCGGTGGAAAGCAGCATCCTCTCGGAACGCGCGATATCTTGGCCGTCCAAGCTGGCAAGTTGCACGGCGGCGAACGGGGTCTCTAGCTCAAGCTCCATATGGCTCGTGGCACGCCGCCCGGCCCGGCCGACGATCGCCTGATGACGAGGGGTATCGATCAATACCCGGCCATCTTTGGGCCGCGCCTCCCAAACTAACTCGCCCGTGTCGCTGACGATACGCTCCTCCGGCCACGTCCTCTGGCCCTCCGGCGGAGAGAGCACCTCGCCTTGGAAACTCGCGATCGCGGTGCGGTGCATCAAAGCAAGGCGACCGGGCAACCACGGCATCCAATAGGGATGCGCCGAATCGCTCGGCCGGCGCAAGCTTTCCAATACCCAATCGTGAGGCATACGTCGCTCCACCACCTGGCGGGCGGCCCGGACATCGCCGCGTAAAAAGGTCAGCGCGCCCAATCCGAACTGGGTCCACTTGACCGGATCCGTCCCCAGCGCAAAAGTCATCAGCTTGGGCGGCTCGCGCCATTCCTCGTTCAACCAATAAGGCGTGGCCCAACTGCCATCGTAATCGTAAAAAAGGATGCCATCCCAATCTTGCAGCGAGCCATAGGCAGCGATGATGGGGATGAATTCGGCGGCATGGTCGTTAGGGAAGGGTTCGTTGACCTCCGAGACGATGTACGGCTTGCCTAGAACCGCGCTGCGCGAGCAATGGGCCACCACCGAGGCATCGGGGTCGTCCACCATCGGGGTATTGGCAATCCACCAGTCATTATGCCGCCAGGGGTATCCCGGCCGATGAGAGCGCGGATGCTGCCAGTAGAAATGGCCGTCCATCACATCCAGTGTGGCGTTGGCCTCTAGCATGGGCAAAGCGCTCCAGCCGTGGTTGTGATCCGAGGTGCCCAAAATCAGCTGCTTGGCCCCCAGCGTCTCGCGGAGGTAGCGCTTCATCTCGCTGAAAAAGGCGATCTCCAAATCGGTGTAGAACTGGGCTTCGTCGCGGAAGCGCGCCGCCGAGGCCGCGGAAAACTCGTCACGGCGCAAACGACGCACCGAGTCAAGCGCCGGATCCTCGTACGCCGCCAGATCCCCTTCCCAGGCGGCGGCCAACGCGGCGCGATCGGGATATCGCGCCCGCAGCCAGGCGTTCCAGCGCCGATCGAGATCGGCCACGTATGAGGCGGGGATAGGATACCAATGCCCTCGCATCGGATCGGGCGGATCGCCCGCCAGCAAGCCTCTTTCCCAGAACTCGAGCAAGCTGTTCTCGTTGACCAACTCGATCAAGGCGATAGCCGGCTCCTCGCCATAGCGCAGGCCGGTAAAGGGGTTCACATGCTGAAGAAGCTGCGCCGCGTACTCCTTTTGGAGGGCGATAAGCTGGTCATCGAAATAGGTCAAACCCTTGCCCCAACGCACCAAATCGGCCTCTCGCACCCCATCGGCCTCCGTAAAGGTGCGCGCCACATTGAGATTGAGGTCCAGATAGATCCCCTCCCGTTTGCAGCAAAAGATAAAATAGTCCAGCCGAGCCAGGGCCTCGGGGTCAAGGGCGCGGGTGGATTCATCTTGCCCACCCCACCAACGGTTCTGGGCCGAGCCCTCTCTGGCGCGCATCAAGATGCCGTTGGGCCAACGATGGTCGATGGCGTGCAGACGCAGGCAATTACAGCCGTATTTGGCCAGGCGACGGGCGACGACGGGGGCGTACGGCATGGGGGGCAAAGGCATGTCGGTGCAGATATTTAGGCCCCACATCCGCCAGCGTTTCCCCTCGCCGGTGGCCAAATGGCCATCCACGATGCGGATAAACCCCTGGGCGCCGGCGGGCTTGGGGAGCAGGAACGACATATCAGTGGGGCCGGGGGTATTGTCGTTCCAGGGAACGGCAAATTCGGGCCAGGTATCATGATCCACCATGGACCTGTATGCTTCTGACATTAGAGAGCCTTCTCCTAACTAAATGGAGGCGCGGGGCTCAGCCCCACCGGAGGGGCGACCGGCTATGCGCGCGCCTTCCCCGACGCTCCGGCCACACGCACAACTCTCTGCCAAGCGCCCCTGCCCCCGAAGAGACAGCCTCGGCCAAGGGCAGCTACCCTTCTTTCAATCCCGCTACCCTGTAGCTCATCGGCCCTATGACGTTGCCATCGGCCGTTGCAAAAGGCGCAGCGCCGAAATTGGCCGTCACGCTAACCCCGTTGGCGAACGTCGTCTGCTGCACAGAGCGATCTTCGGTCAGAAAGCGGTGGTCGAGCATCTCCGCATAGCCCACGGAGCGGGCCAGCGGGCAGGTATCCTTGTAGGAGCGCACAAAACGGGCCTGCTCCTGCATCCATAGCTCGCGGTTGAACATATACATGGGCGCGGTGCCATAGAGGGCATTGAACAGGTCTCGCTTGTCCCACAGGGCAGGCAGCTTGTTGTTGTAATCTCCCCAATACCAATGGGCGACCACGCAGTCGTGATAGACAAGCTCCCACAGGGGCAGCCGATATTTCTCACCGAGCTGGAACTTGGCCACCCTTTCGGGCACCTCGGTCCAGATTTGCTGCATGTGGCGGCCCGCGTCCGGCACGCGATAGGGCCCCAGGCTGAGCATCCCTTCAAAGTAATGTACATAGGGCACCGCCGCATCGTGCCCCGTCTCTGTGCCCGTCACCAAATGAAAATCCTCCGCGACCAGACGCAAGAGCTCCATTTTGTAGGCCCGGCTTTCGCTGCGGGTAAGCGGATGAGCGGGATGATAACATTCCCGCCAGGGCGTGGCCGTCGTCGTGTCGACAAAGCGGCAGGTATACGGCAGCGTCTCCAGTTCTTCGGCGATGCGCCGACGGGCATATAGGGGCGCCTGACGATCGCAAACCACCCCACAGGGGAACCAGCCCCCCTCTTTGCCCTCGATTTTCCACCCTTTGATCCAATCTCCATCCGGGCCGAGCATCAGATCGTCTGGCCAGGCAGCTTCGGGCCAGCGTCGATGGATGAAACGGATCCGCCCATAGCTCGCCGGGTCCATCACATCCTGATAAATGTCGTACGTGCTGGTCAGGAAGCCGAGCGCGTTCAACTCTTGGATGACGCGCGCCTCGCGGCACTCGCTCCAGAGGATATGCGCCATACCCAACGCCCGCATCTGCCGGACGATGGAAAGAGGCTCCGCTTCCCAACACCAGACATTGGCCGCCCCGATGAGCAGATCGACATTCGGGTTCTCCTCCCGCTTTTGCGCCAGGGTCTTGAAGCGGCCTTGCTGCTGCACATAGCGGCGGTAGCGCTTGCACATGGCCACGTGCCCACCCCGGTCGAAAAAGACGTAACGCAGGGCGCGGGGGTAGCCGAAGCGCCCCTTTTGCGCATCCCATTCGGGGGAGATATACAATAGCCCGTCGGCGCGATCGAGGCGGATCGCCGCATCATCCGTGCCACGGGTAGAGCCCTCGCCGCCTGGCGCGCTGTCCTCGATAATGGCCATATAGCCTTGCTCGCCATCGGTGACACCCCAAAAGCCCATGCAAATGCCGTGTCCCCCGTAGGCGATAAGGCGCATCGGCTCGATCGAGGCATCCTCGACCGGATAAGAGATGCCCTCGTTCATGGGCACTACCAGATAGGTGCCAGCCTCGCTGACAAAAGGATGGGGAAAGGCCAAAGGTGCTTCCATCTGCCCCTCGGCCTCCAAGGTGACCAACAGCTCCGGACGGTCGTCGTCCAGCCAGACGGTCATTTCGACGGCCAAAGCGGGGGATACGGGTTGCCAAAGAAGGCGGAGGCGATTGCCCTCACGCCCGGCCTGCTTTACCATGCCCGCCGAACGAATGGCGCGCTGCCTCCAAAGCGTGCCGGTGCGCTTGTCGCGCACCACAAGCGCGCCGTCCGCCTCGTTCATGACAACGGCGAGCAATGCGTTCTCGATGGCCAGCGATGTTTGTGGCATATTTCCCTCTCCGACAATGAGGCTTGGCCCAGGTATGGGCTCGGGCCTCGCCCGAGAAAAGGGCCTCAATATGCATGAGTTAGCCAGCGCCACGCTCCCACAAGCCCCCAAAAAGATGAGCAACTCGCGTCGCCCACATAAACGATCAACTCTCGGTGGCGTCACCCGGCTCAAGCCCTGTCAACAACATTCGCGCTAACGAACACTCCCCCAAGCGGCCGATACCAGACACAAGGATAAAGCTTGGCCCAGCGTGCCCACGCCGCTTTTACCAGTTCTCCGGCCAATGGAAAAAGGCGTTCATGTCCTCGTTGCCTTCAGCGGCCAGGATATCCTCCAGCACGCTCAGCGCCTGGTCATAGGAGCGCGTCAGGTGATTGTCCAACACGTTCCACAGCAAGATGGATTTATCGCCCGTTTTAAAGGCTAACAATTGGCGTTCCATGCTCAACCAATTGGGATAGATTTGCTCTAACATGAGCTTCGGTGGCAGAGGGTGCACGCGAATGGGCTGAATGCCGATCTGGTTGACGATGGCCGGCACCTCCACGACGACATCGTCGGGCAATCCCGCCAAGGCGCCCCGATTGGGTACATTCACCTGAAACTGCCCTTCATGGTTATTCACCAGCCCATCGATGATGGGCACGTGCTGTTCGGTGGTCTTTTGGCTGCCCAGGGCCTCGACGAGGCTGGCCTTGGGATCGTTCGCCAGGCGGGTCATCTCGGCGATCCTACGTTCCAGGTTCTGCACATAGAGCGGCCAAGAAAGATGCGTATCTTGCCCACCCCAAGGTTTGCCATACCAATAGCGCTTGGTCTCGATATCCGTGTGATACCACCACCCTCCAGAACGAGGCGTATCGCCGATGGGCAAGAGGCCGTACATGCGATACATATGCACCGCCGCGCGCGAGAGGGCGATATCCCAGGCGCGCTCCAGCTCGGGCGTCCACTGCCCTTGTCGCTCGGGCGGGAGGGGAAGGGCCTCCACCTCCATATCCCAATATTCGGGACCTTTGCTCCGGATCCATTCATCGACCAAAGGATAGGCATCCTTGCCTTCATAGTAGAAGTGGGTCAACCAAATGTTGTGGTTCAAGCCGGGCGCTTGCCACGTCACGCGACGCCAATCGATGCCTATGGTGTTGCAAATACGCCGATAGCCATAATGCCCATGACAGAGGCCACACACCTTGAGGCTCGTCTCGCGGGTAAGCAAAGTGCACCCTTCAAAGACGGGATTGCCCGCCTGGATGAGCCAGGCGTCGGGACAGATCTCCTCCATGTCGCGCGCTACGTCCAACATGAAACGCATATTGCGCCAGTTGTACTCGCCCACGCTGATGCGCCCGTAATAATAGCCGTGTTTCTCGCCGATACGCCGCCGGGCTATGCTGCTCTGATGGCTGACTACGGAAGCGGTGTTGATGACAAAATCGGCATCGCGCAGAGAGACGCGGCGATCGGTGGTGCTTTCGAAGGTAAGCGGCGCGCCCAACTCACCGGCATAGCGCCGGGCCAGCTTCTCTACCATAGCCAGGCGCTCCTGATCGATATCCATAAAAGCCACATGGCTGCCGGCCAGCCCTTCGGTCAAGCACAAGTCTTTGATCATGCCCAAGGAAAAAGTGGCGCTGCCGGCGCCGAGAAGTGCAATCTTGATAGGCGAGGCCATGTTCATCTGCTCCTGCTAAAAATGCTCGCGAGCCGCTCAGCCCTTGCGGCCCGTATCCATGCAAATCCAGTAACATTCGCTCTCGGTGCGCAAGCCGTGCTCCACCCAGGCGGGCAATACGATGAGGTCTCGCGGTCCCACGCGATACTCCTGCCCTTCAAGCGTGACGATCGCCTCCCCCTCAAGGATGAACCAAAACTCTTCTAGAGCGTGTTTGTGCGGCTTGAAAGGGTTGTCGGGGGTGGTGTGCCAGATCACAAAATGGCCCACCTGCTTCTGAAGCTTATCCACCCCGTAATCGTAGCGCCGGTTCACCTCTGGCAATTCCGAACCTCGGATCAACAACCTGTGCTCGCTCATGCTGCTGTCTGCCTTCAGAGTTTCGGGGTTTGGGTAAGTGAGACTCTTTTTAGTATAATGGAGGGCACGAACAAGCGAAAGGTGTGTTGCGCCACAATGGCGCCATTTTCTCGCCATGATGCCTTTTGATGCTGATGCCGAAAACCTGGAAGAGGGGCAAGAGGTCGTTCCGGACGAGTTCGTGAGCCTGGTGCGCGATGCCCTGGCACACCTCTACGATTATGCCTACCTGGAGCGGCACCCCCTCACTCGCCTTGTGGAGCCCGTCAACGACAGTGCCAGTGTTTCTCGGGCGCTGCGCAACCTGCTCTTGGACACGATCGAGCAACTTTACCCGGGCGACGGTGTCACGCGCAGCGACCGGGCCTGGCGGCCCTATGGCATCTTGGTACAGCGTTACGTGGATGGAGCCGAGATCGACGATGTTCGCAACGACCTGCACATCAGCCTGCGCCAATTTCAACGCGAGCATCGCAAAGCGGTGTTGGCCGTGGCCAGCATCCTGTGGCGATTGAGCCAGGCGCACAGCACGCCACACAGCGGCCCCCGGGCCGAGAGCGGCGGGCTACAAGCCGAAATATCCCGCTTGGGCCTGCAATTGCAGTGGCTCGATCTGGGGGCTTTGATAGAACAGGTTTTGGACTCGGTGCGTATTTTGGCCGGAGAACAAGGGGTACACCTTGGCGTACTGCCCGGCGCACAAATAGAAGGCGTCCGTGCAGACCCCACCTTGTTGCGGCAGGCGTTGCTAGGCTGTTACAGCACCTTCATCGGGCTTCGCCCAGAGCGGATCGAGACGTCATGGCAGGGCGATGCGGAACAGATCGTCATTCGCGTGGAGATGATCGGCTTGCCCGCCCGAGCCAACCCTTCGGCCGAGCGCGAAGCCGAGGCCCGACTGCAACTGGCCGCCGAGTTGCTCGAAGCGCAGCGAGGCACCATAGAGCTCGTGCGCGAAAAGGGGCGCATCGCCGCCGTCACCCTGTCGATTCCCCTTGCCCAAGGGCGCGTGGTGCTCGCCATCGACGATGACCGCCGTTTGTTGCAGCTCTTTGAACGTTATCTCGTTCCCGAGGGCTATCGCTTTCGAGGCGCCACCTCTGCCCAGGGCGCCATCGAGATCCTAGAGCACGAACCGGTCGCGGCGATCCTCTTGGACATTATGATGCGCGGCATAGATGGCTGGCAATTTTTGCAGATGTTACGCGCCCGCCCGGAGCTGAACACGGTGCCCATCATCGTGGCCTCGGTGCTCGACGAGCGAGAGCTTGCCTATGCTTTGGGCGCCCAGTACTATCTCAAGAAGCCGGTGTCTCAACAACAGGTTCTCGCCGCGTTGCAGCAGGTATTGAGCTCGCAAAGTTAGGCGGGGCCACATCGAGCACCGCGCCCAAGTAACGCCCCAACTCGGCATCACCACGCTGGCGGATCACTTCCAACCTCGCGGGACGGGTCTCGGCCAAATCCTCTAGATAGCTCGATCCGGTCATCAAGATAAAAATCGTCCCTGTTAGCTCCCTCTTTTCTCGTATCTCATGAACGACGTCGAGCCCGCTCTTGAGCGGCAGGAGAATGTCGAGGAGCACCACGTCGAACGATTCCGCCTCTAAAAGCCGAAGCGCTTCCTCGCCGGTGTAAGCGCGCTCCACATCGGCGTCGGGAAAATAGATCATCAAGGTACGATTCAATAGCGAGACAAAGCCGGCGTCGTCGTCGACAACCAGGAAACGCTTCGGCGCTTCCCTTGCGCGACGAATAGCAGCGACGAGCTGTTCCGCCTGCACCGGTTTGCTCAGATATGCGCTCACTCCCAACTGCTCGGGCTGTAACGTATGCAAAGGGAGCTCACAGCGCACGATGGGCAGATCGTCTCTTCCCGCGGCCTGCCAGAGCGCCTGCAGATCGATAGGTGTCGCATCATAGGGCGACTGTAACACGACTAGGCCCGCCGGATGTTCCGCCTCCACCAAATCGGCCAGGCCGTCCAGGCTATCGAGCAAGATGCTGCGATACCCCGGGATGTTGCGCACAATGGGCGTATCTTCACCCCCTTGCGCCAAGACCAGAACCGTTTTGCCCAGCGGATTCTCGGGCACCTTTGGCGACCAGCCCGAGGGCGCATAATAAGAAAGCCGTCCGGCCCCGGCGGCGACACCGCCGATGGGCAGATAGAAACGAAAGGTGCTGCCCACCCCCACTTGGCTTTCGGCTTCGATGCGCCCGCCGTGCAGGCGCACAAATTGGCGGCAGATCGCCAGCCCTAGCCCGATGCCTCCTCGCCCGCTGGTGACCGGGCCGGTTGCCTGGCCAAACTGCTCAAAGATCACCGAGAGTTGATCCTCCGGAATGCCCACCCCCGTGTCGGTGACGGCTACGACCACTTCGTCGGCTTGGCGATAAGCACGCACCGTGATACTGCCCTCGTCGGTAAAACGGATGGCATTGTTCAGCAAATTGATCAATACCTGCCGAACGCGGGCGCGATCGATGAGCAACGAGGGGAGATCGTCGGCCATGTCCAGCCGCAACACCACCTCTTTGCCGCGAAGGAGACCCCGCACCGTCTCTATGGCTTCGTTAGCCACCTCTTCGATGCGCGTGATCTCTAACCGCAAGGGGAGCTTGTCGGCCTCGACGCGAGAAAGATCGAGAATATCGTTGACCATGTCCATCAAATGGCGGGCGCTGCGATAGATCTCGCGGATGTCGGCCCGCAATGCAGGCACCCAGCGCACCCCTTTGTACACTTCGGGCGTGCGATACATCATCTCGCTGAAGCCGATAATCAGATTAAGCGGCGTGCGCAGCTCGTGGCTGATATTGGCGGCGAATTGGGTCTTGATGTGTCGGGCTTCGTCGGCTTGTTTACGGGCAATGGCCAACTCGTGACTGAGGCGCTCCAGACGTTGGGTGGCCTCGGTGAGGGAATGGAGCGTGCGCCGCAGCTCGCCTCGTCGCTCGCGAGCCTCGGTGACGAGCAAGGCCGCGCGTTGCTGGCTGCTGCTGGCCCATAAAATCGCCTTATGAAAGCCCCGGGCAAGGATAAACTGCGCGGCTGCCATCGCCCAAACGAGCGCGATAAGGACAAAACGCCCATCGGCTGGCGTTAGGAAGCGATAAAGCAAAGCGCTACACAAAAGCGCGGCCAGCGGGCCAAACGGTTGGTAAAAAATGCCGTTGATGGCCACCACCAGGCCGGCAAAGGCCCCCGTAGCCACCGTCGGCATCAAGTTCAAAGCCAC
>JACIWY010000569.1 GCA_014360745.1 Chloroflexota bacterium | reverse complement strand
GTGATCCGTGAGCACCGTATGTCGAGGGAAAAAGGTTTTGAGCGTCTCCAGGGCTTCGCGGTCTTGAGGATGGAATAGGATCAGCATTTTGCCCTGAAATCCTGCAAACGGGGGGGCCGCCGGGTCGAGCTCAAAGAGCTCACCGGGCCCATGGACCCCTGCGGCGGACAGGTGTTCTTGCACGGCCCGGCCGTCATACCAGTGAGGCCAGGGCTTGATGTAAGCGGGCCCATCGGCAAAGGCCGCGATGCGGCGCGCCAGCTCCAAGGAAATCGAGTAGTTGGCCACATCGGGGGCGACGCGGCGGAAATCGTCAAAGTAAACGCGACGGGTCTCTTGCGCCTCGGCCCAGAGCAAACCGGCACAAAGCAGGATCGGGAGCAAGGTATAAGCCGGGCGCAAGGCGATGCGCAGAGGCACGGCTTGGCCAAAGGAGATCTGTAGTGAGCACGGCAGACGGCGCAGCCCGGCCGACAGCGCCCTGCGGACGCGACGCAACGCGATCGCCGCCAAGACCAACGCAGGGCCGATGACGCCTGAGGAACGGAAGCAGTTGGGCGCTTCGCCGGCCAACATGCTGATCGTCATGGGCGTCAGCAGGCCGACGAGGGCGACCAGCAAAAGAAGATAGATCCTCCGCCGCCAATGGGCCAGGGCGCCGGCCACACCCAAGACAAAAAGCACCCCGCTGATATAGCCCATGTGCCGCTGAAAAGGCACGCCGAAGCGGGAATTGCCATCGCCTTCGTAGTTAAACATCAGCAGGCTGGTGATGGCGTTACGCGCATAGAGAGACAAGCGCGACATGTCCGCTCGCTCCACCGATTTGTTCACCAGGTCGGCGCCGAGCAGCTCGCGGGCCAGATAGGTTTCGGGGAAATCGATGACAAAGCGCACCATGGGGCTCAGCGCCACCAAGGTGGCCAGGAGCATCAGCCCCAGCCCTTTTAACAGCGGGCGGAATGTCGCTCGGCGGCCGCTCTCGACAGCCGGGTCGCCCCGCCGCACGCGCAGGCCCAAGAGGGCGTAGAGGAGCACCGTGCCCACCGCCGTGGGTAGCATAAAGGTGAAGGCCTTATACGTCCATAGCCCCAGGCCGAGCGATACGCCAGCCAGCGCCCAATCGCGGCTGTGGCCACGACGCAACGCTCGCGCGAGGGTGTACAAGGCCAGGATGCTGAAAAGGGGCATCAGGCTCACCCGATACCCGGAGCGGGTTAGGGTGATATGCCACTTGTTCGAGGCCAAGAGCAGCGCGGCGTAAGCGGCGGCTTCGTCATCCAGAGCTTCTCGGGCCAGCGCATAGATCGCTGGGATTGCGAGTACGCCTACCAGAGCGGAGGTGACGCGAATGCTATAGGCGCTGAGCGAGCCCAGCTTAGCCACGGCGGCGATGAGATAGAAGAACATTCCCTCGCGCCCATAGTTGTCCGGGAAAAAGATGAGGTACTCGCCGGCCAGGATACGCTGCCCGTCGCTAAAGTTGTAGGGCAGGTCCCAACCCAAGTCAGCGGGCAGTTCTTGCAGACGATAGAAGCGCAAGAAGGCGCCGGCGCCCAAGGCGATCAACAGAGCGATGGTGGGCCAGGGCACGCGCCGGACGGACGAAGCGGAGGATGCGGGCGCGGATGCCCGCGCTCTGGTGATGGGCGTGGCCCAAAAGAGGTGGACGATGGCCAACAACCAGCTCGCCGCACCGAGGGGGGTGAAACGGTTGCCGCCGAGGCTGACCATCGCCAAGGCGGAAAGGGCCAGTGCCCAATAGAGGGAGGCGCGACGCAGGTTGAAGGCTGTTTCCTCGCAGTCCGAAGCAGGACGAGGGTGCCCTGTTCGAACGGGCGGGAATGCCCGCGTTCCAAGAGGAAGAGCGTAGACGACGGCGGCACCGATGTAGGCGGCTATAGCCAGGTTGAGCGAGGAGCGTTCGTCCAGCCGGTATTGGGCCAAGCCGGCCAGGGCTAAGGCCAATAGGATCTTGCCATGGCCCAGGGCAAGATGAGGGCGCCACATTGGAGCAGATGAGAAGGGCGTTGAAGAGGCGGGCGGAGACGCCTGCGCTCCAGAAGGAGCGAGATCGGCTGGCGTCATGTCGGGCGGGTCGGCGTGCCTGAAAGGGCCGTCGCTATCCCAATTCGGCGAGTTGTTGGGCGTTGTGGACATGGCCGAGCTTTCTCGTGACAATCTTATGGCTGCGTTGAGAGCTTGAGCGAGGGCAGAGAGGGGGGCAAGGGCAGGGGAGTGTAATGGCCGGCCGACCAATAGCCCCCTTCGACCAGCTTCCACGGCCCTTTTTTGCCCTCTGTCGG
>JACIWY010000568.1 GCA_014360745.1 Chloroflexota bacterium | reverse complement strand
CGAGCACACTTCGTGGAAAACTTTTTATCACAGTTGCGGGTCTATGGTGCAGCTCTATGACGATTTTGTCGAAGCAGGCGTGGACATCGTCAACCCGGTGCAGATTTCCGCAGCGGGGATGGAACCGGAGACGCTCAAAGAACGATGGGGAGATCACTTTGTGTTCTGGGGTGGCGGGGTCGATACGCAACGGGTGTTGCCGTTTGGCACGCCCGAAGAGATCGAAGAGCATGTAAAACACAACATCGAGGTATTTTCACGCGGCGGGGGCTTTGTCTTTAACACTGTCCACAACATCCAGGCCACGGTGCCGACGGAGAATCTACAAGCACTATATCGAGCTTTTGAGCGCTACCGATAGCGGTTCGGCAAACATCAAGAGCAGCAGTGCGTCCCTGTGGTCGGGCTGCTGCTCTTCATGATAATAGTTTTATGCTCTCGTGCGAGCCTTGGCGCATTTACTTTCTGCGCTGCCACCGCATCGCGCGCCGCATCTTACGATACTTGTGTCGTGCAATCTTTTTACGACGCTTCTTGATCACGCTGCCCATTCAATCACCTCCTTTCTCCGACGGACTATTGTCACAAGTATAGCATAGGGTACATACCAAGCCAAGTTCACCAAAACGCTAAATCTCCGCACCGAGTCGACCGGCTCTTGGCTTCGTGGTATAATGAGTCAGCCCGGCCAGCATGGTGCCCCGGATATCAACCTAGAGAGGTACGGCGATGAGCTTTCTGGACAAGCTACGACAGCTTTTCGGCGGAGGTGGCCAACAGCCATCGAGGACAACAGCGCCCGATACCACGGGGCTCTGGTTTCACTTTCGCTGCAACAAATGTGGTAGCCTGGTGCGCATCCGAGTGGACAAACGAAACGACCTGAACCGCGAAGAGGACGGCCCCGGCGCCTTTTTGTTGCGCAAGGACGTCATGGATGATACCTGCTTCCAACTCATGCAGGCCGAAATATGGCTGGACGGCGATTACAACATCGTAGCCAGCGATGTAACCGGCGGCTCATTGATCTCTGAGCAGGAGTATCGTGCCGCCCAAGAGAAGCAACAACCCCAATAAGGCGTTCGGATAAACTCTGGCCCTTGTCGCCGACGAGATGACGACAAGGGCCAGCCGTTTCTTGACGCTTGGCTCAGCCGGTAGCCTCGTGGGTCAAGATGATAGCCTGGGCGATCTCTTTCATCGATTTGCGCGTATTCATGGACATCCGCTGAATGCGCCGGAAGGCGTCGTGTTCGCTGAGCCCCTGTGTATCCATGAGGATCCCCTTGGCCCGATCCACCAGCTTGCGCGTTTCAAGCTGATCCTGAAGGGTATCCACCTCTTTTTCCAGCTCGCGGAACTCGGCGAACCGCGCTATAGCGATTTCGACGGCCGGCGCGAGCTCGGCCTCCTTGATCGGCTTGACCAAATAGCCCACCACGCCCGCCTCTTTGGCCCGCGCGATGAGATCCGTCTCGCTGTAAGCCGTGAGCAACACCACCGGGGCAATCCGTTCCTCCGTCAGAAGCCTTGCCGCTTCGATGCCATCCATACCGGGCATCTTGATGTCCATCAATACCACGTCGGGGCGCAGCTCGCGGGCGAGGTTCACCGCGCTGGTCCCGTCTCCGGCCTCCCCAACCACCAAGTAGCCCAGGTTGCTCAGCATCTCGCGGAGGTCCATGCAGATCACCGATTCATCATCCGCAATGATCACTCGTACACGCTCCAAGTTAAATCCCTCCTTGTCCTCTAGAGCAATTTTACAAAGCGCACCGTCGCTCGCGTCATCCCGTTTTCCGTGGTAAGCGCAAACGAGCCACGTAGGTCGCGTTCGACCATACTCTTTACAATCTGCAAACCCAGGTTTGCGTTCGTCTGCAAGTCAAACCCTTCAGGCAGGCCAACCCCATTATCCGTCACTACAATGGTAACTATATTGCCATCATCCTGCAATTCGATGGTGACTTGGCCTTCCTCGCGATCCGCCATGCCATGCTCGATGGCATTCTGCACCAACTCGTTGATTACCAAGGCACAGCGCGTAGCGCTCTCGGCGGGCAACCAAATGGTCTCGCCGGTTGACATACGTAGCTCTATATGCCGCGATGGGTCGAGCAGGCTATCGCGTATCTGGCCGATGATGCGCCGCGCTACTTCCTGCAGGCTGATCGTCTCCTGGCTCGCGCTGTGCGACAAGAACTCGTGCACCACCGCCACGCTGGTAATGCGTTGCACGCTCTCTTCCAACACCCGCCGGGCTTCTTCCCCCTGTACCCGGCGGGCTTGCATGCGCATCAATGAGGCG
>JACIWY010000567.1 GCA_014360745.1 Chloroflexota bacterium | reverse complement strand
CGGCGATGTCCGCGACTACACGCTGGCCAGCGGCGAGGTGATGCGCGTGGACCCCGGCCATATCGCCTTCTACGAGCCGACGATCGACTATGACATCGCCGCGGTGCGTGGCCTCACAAATGTGCTCTTTGCGGGCGAGGGGCTCTTTTTGGCCACGCTCCGAGGACCAGGTAGGATATGGTTGCAAAGCATGCCCCTATCCAACCTGGCGGCCAAGTTGCGCAAATATATGCCCGGCAAAGGATAAACGTTGCAGGCCCTGACGGCCCGCAACGTTCAGGCCGATAACAACCCCCAAGCCTGTAAAAGCGCCACGATCAGCGGGGCAATAACCAATCCTGGCAACATGTTGGCCACGCGGATGCGTTTCAGGTCGAGCAAGAGAAGCCCGATGGCCAAGATCATGACCCCGCCCGTGGCGCTCATCTCGGCGATCATCGCCTCGTTGAGCAGTGACTGGGCCAGCCCGGCCAATAGCGTGAGCCCGCCCTGATAGAGCAGCACCGTGAGCACCGAAAAGAGCACACCCACGCCCAACGACGAGGCAAAAGCCAGCGCGGCAAAGCCATCCAGCATCGACTTGATGGCCAGCAAGGTATAATCCCCGGTAAGGCCATCCTGAATCGAGCCCAACACGGTGACCGGCCCCACACAAAAGACCAGGCTGGCGGTCACAAATCCTTCGGTAAAATGTCCTAGGCCGCGCCCCGAGACGATATGAGCTACGCGCGCTTGAAGCCATGCGCTGAGTTGTTCGAGGCGCGCGTCGATCTGGGCCCATTCTCCCAAAGCGCTGCCGGCCAGGATGCTGCCCATAACGATGAGAATGTGTTTCGTCTCCAGGGTGAGGTGGATGCCCACCACCAGGGTTACCAAGCCGAGGCCGTGCAACACCGTCTGGCGCATGCGTTCCGGCAACCGCTGGCCGAGAAAGGTGCCCAACCCGCCTCCGACGAGCACTGTGGCTACATTGATCAGAGTACCTACCAATCCCTCTTCCCCTTATGCGGTGATGTGTGAATGTAGGCAGGGGCCCCGAAGGCTTTTTGCGGCGAGCATGTTTAGCCCTCAAAGAAGGGAAATTCGCGCTCGTCAAAGAACCATTTGCCCTCATTGGTCAGAAAGCGATGGGTCTTGTCCAGAAAAGCATAGTGTTTGTTCTCTGCATCGCGCAAGAACTCCCACATCCGCTTTTCTTCAGGGTGGGTGGCATCCTTGGCGGCTTGGTCATACAGGTTATAGCCACGCCGCTCAAAATCCATGGCCATCTCCAACGCCTGCACATCGGAGGTCCCTTCTGGGATCAGGCGCTTGGCCTCCACCGCCTCAGGAAAGATATTGGTCGGGTTCACGGAGGCGGCCAGGGCGAAAGCTTCCTCCACGGAAACCCATTTCTTGTCCCCTGAGATGGCGGCGTATTGTCCGCGCAGAATGTCCAGGTGTTTGTTCTCCTCATCCACCAAGCTAAGGAAGACGCGCTTGCCGGTTTCGTCCTGGGTGTGTTCGACGGCCTCGCGGTAGAATTGGAGCCCCCAGATCTCGGTGCTCATCCCTTTTTTGATGACATCCAATAGGTCGGTCATTCTTTGCACCTTTCAAATTATATGGTTTCAGCCCATAGCGCGAACGCCATAGGTTTGCCCAACATAACGATAATACCCTTTAAAACTCTAGTTCCGCCGCGCGGCGCTCACTTCCGCGCACAAAGGTGAGCGACAGGCGCGTTCCCGGGCGGGCTTCGGCGAGCATCCGCTCCAGCGCCGAGGCATTGCTCACGGGGCGGCCGCCTAACGCGATGATGACGTCACCCGGCTGCAAGCCAGCCCGCTCGGCCGGGCTGCCCGGATGCACCATGCCCACGTACGCCCCTTGCGTCAACGACGTGCGCCCCTTGGCAGCCATATCGGCGGCATCGGCTACAGCGGCCCCCAATCGCGGGCGGCGCAGCGTCGCCAGCAGCGCGTCCAGGCGACGTCGGTCAAAGCCCACCACCACTTGCCCGTCGATGACGGTGACCGGCACGCCCCGTTGGCCTGAGATGCGCACCATCTCCTGGGCGCCGGCCGGGTCGCGCGATACGTCCACCTCTCGATATGGGATCGACTGGCGGGAAAGATACTCTTTCACCTGGTAGCAATAGGGTCAAGTGGGCGTGGTATATACTGTAACGGTCATCGTTGCCATCTCCTTATCTGGGGCGAGTGCATACTCAAGTGGGGCGTCGGGCTCTGCCCCGCTTGACCGGCTGGCGAAGGGCGCCTGCACCCCGTTCTATATCCGGCTGCCTGCTTCTCGAAGGCTCCTTTATCATTTGGGCA
>JACIWY010000566.1 GCA_014360745.1 Chloroflexota bacterium | reverse complement strand
ACCGGAGGGTGAATATACGCATATGGGCTGGGAGGTGTATCCACAGGCGCTCACCGATTTGCTCATTCGCTTAACCAAAGATTACGCGCCTCAAGCGATGTATATCACCGAGAATGGCTGCGCCTATCCAGATGAACTGACCGCTGACGGGCGTGTGCATGATGGCAAACGGATCGACTATTTGCGACACCATTTAGCCGCGGCGCAGCGTGCTATTCAAGGGGGTGCACCGCTCAAGGGCTATTTCCTCTGGTCGCTCATGGACAATTTCGAGTGGGGCTATGGCTACAGCCGGCGGTTTGGCATCGTCTATGTCGATTACGAGACGATGGAACGTCATCCCAAAGATAGTTTCTATTTCTATCGCTCGGTGATCGCTGACAATGCTGTCGATGTCTAGACTCTAAAGGTAAAGGTTGGGCAAACCGATTCGTCCTGTTTGGGATCGGCGAAATAGCAGTGGAAGGGGCATGGCATGGACGATCTGCAGATGTTAAAGGAGCGTGTGTGTCGGGCCATAGACGCTCACCGCGAAGAGATCATCGCCCTGGGAGAGGATATTCGACTCCATCCGGAACTGGGCTTTAAGGAATTCCGCACGGCGGGTCTCGTCGTCGAGCATTTTCGGCGATTGGGCATTGCCCATGAGAGCGGCTTAGCCATAACCGGTGTTAAGGGGCTTCTTGCGGGTCGCCGTGCCGAGGCCACCGTGGCCTATATGGGCGAACTGGATTCGGTGTTGGTGCGCGATCATCCCGACGCTGACCCGATCACAGGAGCGGCCCATGCCTGTGGCCATAACGCCCAGATCGCCAACCTTGTCGCCTTGGCTTATGGCTTGGTGGAAAGCGGTGTAATGGCCACACTGGACGGCAATATCGCCCTTATTGCCGTGCCGGCGGAAGAGTATGTCGAGGTGGCGTATCGCCTCGGTCTCAAGCAAGAGGGCAAGATCGAATTCCTGGGGGGCAAGCCGGAATTGATCCGCCTGGGCGCCCTGGACGATGTGCAGATCGCCCTCATGACCCATCAATCCTCGCGCTCGGAGGGGGGCAAGTTCAGCGTGGGCGGCCCCTCTAACGGTTGCATCGTCAAGATGATCCGTTACCTGGGTAAGGCTGCCCATGCAGGGGGCTCACCACATCAAGGGGTGAATGCCCTCAAAGCAGCCATGCTGGGCCTGCAGGGGATCGACGCCAACCGTGAGACGTTTCGAGACGAGGATCATATCCGCGTGCACCCGATCATCACCTTAGGGGGCGAGTTGGTCAATGTGATCCCCGCCGATGTGCGCCTGGAGACTTATGTGCGTGGAGCCAGTGTCGATGCTATTGTCGCCGCAGCAAAGCGGGTGGATCGCGCTTTAAAGGCGGGCGCCATGGCCCTTGGGGCCACGGTGGAGATCCGGACGCTGCCGGGTTATCTGCCCAGGGTTGTCTCGCCCGAGTTGTTGGAAATCTATAAGGCCAACGCCGTGGCAATGGTGGGCGAGACAGAATGGTGGGATTCCGGCTTTGGTGCCGGATCGACCGATATGGGCGATGTGAGCCATATTATGCCGGCTATCGAGGCTCAGGCGGTGGGCTCCAGCGGGACGGGCCATGGTGCGGATTATTGTATCTCGGATGTCGAGATGGCCTACATCGCGCCGGCCAAAGTGGCGGCTATGACGTTGATCGACCTGCTGGCCGACGGCGCCGCACGAGCCCGCCAGGTGATCGAGGCCTATGAACCGCCGATGTCCAAAGAGGAATACTTGGCGTTTATGCGTGGCTTGGCCAGGGAAGAGGTGTGGCGACCGGAGGAAGAATAGAGAGCGGCGTTGCGCAGAGTCGCGCATGGCCCGGCGCGAGGAAGGATATACTCGCCCGGACCATATCTTTTTACCCGATGTCTTGGTTTAGAATTTATAACCGATGGTACGTAGCAGTTTGGTGCGCCATTCGATGCCAGCCTGATCTTCTATGCCCAGTGGCCTCATTCCGTCGATGACGCCTAAAATGCCGCGACCCTGTTCCGTCTCGGCGATGACGACCTGTGTGGGATTGGCTGTAGCGCAAAAGATATGGCAGACTTCGGGCACGCGCTTGATATCATTCAGGACATTGATGGGATAAAAGCCCTCGCCCAGGAACACCAGGAAGGAGTGTCCCGCGCCGATGGCCAAGGCGTTCTTTTCCGCCAGCTCGATGAGGGCATCGTCGGTGCCACTAGAGCGTACCAGTCGCGCGCCAGACGCTTCGCAGAAGGCCAACCCAAAATGAATGCCCGGGACAGACCCTACCAAAGCCTCATGGATATCTTCGACACTCTTGATAAAGTG
>JACIWY010000565.1 GCA_014360745.1 Chloroflexota bacterium | reverse complement strand
GACCAACCATGCTAGACTGGCGCCATCTGGAAAAAGGAGCCGCCGTTATGTCCGTCCCTTTAGTAGACCTCAAGGCCCAATACCACGCCATCAAAGCGGACGTTGATGCCGCCGTGGCCCGCATCTTTGAAAACGGCAGCTTTATCCTCGGCGCCGAAGTCCGAGATTTTGAACAAGCTTTTGCTCATTATTGCCACACCGGCTACGCCGTGGGCGTCAGCTCTGGAACGGCGGCGCTACAGCTCAGTTTGATGGCCTGTGACATCGGGCCGGGCGATGAGGTGATCACCACACCCTTTACCTTTATCGCCACGGCCGCGGCCATTTCTCATGTAGGCGCCCGACCCGTCTTTGTCGACATCGATCCGCGCACCTACAACATCGACCCGGCCAAGATCAAAGCCGCCATCACCCCGCGAACTCGAGCCATCCTACCGGTGCATTTGTACGGCCAACCGGCCGATATGGACCCTATCTTGGAGCTGGCCCGACGACATGGCTTGCGCGTCATCGAGGATGCCTGCCAGGCGGTGGGCGCCACCTACCATGGGCGCAAAGCCGGCAGTATGGGCGACCTGGGCTGTTTCAGCTTCTATCCCAGCAAAAACCTGGGCGGGGCAGGGGATGGAGGCATGGTCGTCACCAATGATAAAGAACTGGCCGAGCGCGTTCGCATCCTGCGCGATCATGGCCGCACCGACCATTACGGGCATCAGCGCATAGGCTTTACCCACCGGCTAGACGCGCTCCAAGCCGCTGTGCTCGGCGCCAAGCTGCGCTATCTAGACACTTGGAACGAAATGCGCCGCGCGCACGCCGCCACCTATAACGAGCTTCTCGCCTCCTGCGACCTCGTCACCCCCTTTGAAGCTGAGGGATGCCGGAGCGTATACCATCTCTATGTGGTGCGTGTCTCTCGCCGGGACGAGCTTCTGGCCGCCCTGCACGAAAGCGGCATCGGCGCCGGCGTGCATTATCCATGCCCGGTGCACCTCCAACCGGCCTACGCCGAGCTCGGCCTATCTCGCGGCAGTCACCCCATCGCCGAGACTTGTGCCGACACGGTGCTGTCTCTGCCTATGTACCCCGAGATGACCCGCGAGCACATAGACCAGGTGGTCGAGGCGCTAAACGCCTGCATGTCCTAGCCACGCCGAAAAGGCGGACAGGTGTTCCAAGGCTCCCTTGTTCGAGCCGTTGCCGAGGATTTAGGGGATCAGCACCACCTTCACCGAATCGTCGCCTCTTGCGGCAATCTCCAGGCCCTCTTCGAAACACTCCAGTGGCAAACGATGGCTGACCAGGCGGTCGCCACGGATGATCCCCTCGCGCAGATAGCAGATGGCCAGCGGGTACGAGTAGGGCCCCAGATGGGCGCCGTGGATATTGAGCTCCTTGACATCGCCGATGATTGACCAGTCTATAGCCACGGGGCCGGCATGGACGCTGAACTCCACAAAGGTGCCCAGCTTGCGCACCATTTGCAGACCTTGGCCCACGGCCGGGCCGGCACCGGTGGCCTCGATATAAACATCGCAGCCATAGCCCCCCGTCAATTCCAAGACCTTCCTGACAACGTCCTCTTCCAAAGGATTCAGCGCCAAGTCGGCGCCCAACTCGCGGGCCAACGCCAGGCGTTTGGGCTTTAAATCGAGGGCGATGAGCAGACCGGGGCCCTTGAGCCGCGCCACCTGCAACATGCCCAACCCGATGGGCCCCATGCCCGCGATGACAACTGTATCGCCAAGCTGGATTTCACCGCGCTCCACGGCATGGATGGCGCAGGCCATCGGCTCGATGAGCGCCGCCTGTTCGGCCGGCAGGTCATCGGGCACGCGATGGTTGATCGCATCAGCCGGGAAACGCATATACTCGGCCCAGGAGCCTTCTGCGCGCTCGCGTTTGAAACCATAGATATCGTGCACCTGGCACATCCAATATTGGCCGCGTTTGCAGAAACGACACTGCCAGCAGGGCACGATCTGCTCCGAGACGACCCGATCCCCCAAGGAAAGGCCATATTTCTCGGCCGCGCCTTGGCCCAACCGCACCACCTCGCCGACGAACTCATGGCCGGGGATGACCGGCACGGTGATGTAAGGCTCGATCTCGTCTGAGCCCCACACCCGGGCGCCATGGTGGGTCTTGACGTCGCTGGCGCAGATACCGCTGGCCAGCACGCGCACCAATACCTCGCCGGGCCCGATATCGGGCACGGGTACCTCTTCCAGGCGATAGTCGCCGGGGGCGTACACGCGGACGGCTTTCATCATTTTGGGAATCATGACATGCGCTCCTCAAGACTTGGTCCAAAGCGTCAGGGGAAGA
>JACIWY010000564.1 GCA_014360745.1 Chloroflexota bacterium | reverse complement strand
ATCTGGCAACGGCTGGCCAACGGGCGAACGCAAGCGACAACCTCGCCGAGCAACTGTGCCAGGTCGACGATTTGCCGATCAGTAGCCGAGAGGCGCTCGACTTCACGGCGTACGCTGGCCGCCGGGCTGAGCACATCTTGGTCGGCGCGAACCCCCGGACGGAGCCCTTCCCCGGTTTCATACTCCTCTAAAAGGCGAGACAAGCCCTCCAGGCCCCGCCGCAGCTCGCGATAGGCTTGGCGTTCGCCGATGTCCAATTGCTCGGCCACGCGGGCTACGCTCTGCCGGGCGATGTAGCGCCCACGCAAGACCTGGTAAGGGCGTGCCTCTGGGGCATTGGGGGGCACGCTGCTGCCGGGATCGAGTGCCTCGATGGCCAGGCGCAACGTCCGACGCAGCAACTGCCCGCGAGAGAGGTTGGGTGACTCGGCAATAAAGCCGATGCGCGTGGCCAGGGGATGCGTTTCCAAGAAGGCCGGATCGTGGAGATGGGCCAGCGCCTCCCGAAGTTCCTCGAGACGTTCTTCCGTAGTCGCCTGCGACATATAGATCTCCCAACGGCGTGGACGCCGCTACGACACACTCGATGAGAATGATCATAAAAGCCAACGGGCGATCTGTCAAAACATGCCCACCCGAGGCCCTCGGCATGACAGTAGTCTGTCAGAACTCTGTCAGGGGCAGCGATGGACATAATGTTAATATATGAAAGCGGCACCACAATCCACTTTGGGAGTATCGAGGTGCGTTATTCGCTGCGGTTTGGCGGAAACCGGTTCTTTTGCTTTGTGTTCCTAACATGCACCGGATGAACAGGAGGATACCATGACAGGAAGGCTGAGTCGTCGGGCTTTTTTGGGAAGTTTTGCCGCCGGCGCTATGAGCGTTCTGCTCGGCGCTTGCACCAAAGTCGTCAAGGAGACGGTCGTCGTCGAAAAGGTCGTCAAAGAGACGGTCGAGGTCGAGAAAATCGTCAAAGAAGAGGTGCAAAAAGAAGTTACCAGGGTCGTCGAGAAGGCAGTAGAAAAAGAGGTCACCCGAGTAGTCCCTGCCGGCGAGCTCCGCGGCGAAGTGCTTTTCTGGGCCTGGGATGAGCCCATCAGCGACCTGCTGAAAAAGGGCTTTGAGACCAAGTATCCAGAGGTCAAAGTAGAATACGAGATGCCTCAGAACTATACGCAGACCTTCCTCGCCTCACTGGTGGCGGGGGCCGGCCTGCCCGACTGCGCCTGGATCGATAGCAACTTTTACCAGAAGTTGGCGCGCACGGGCCAGTTGATCCCTATGGACGAATATCTGGAGCCATACAAAGCGGATATTTTAAAGTTCTTGTGGGACGGGGGGCTTTACGAGGGGGTCCAATACGGTGTGCCTCGCCGTTACGCGCCCGAAGTGCTTTGGTATCGCAAGGATCGATATGAAGAAGTGGGCATCGATCCCGAATCGCTCAAGACCTGGGACGATTTCATGCTCGAGGGCAAAAAGGCCGTGGACGGTACTCGCTTTATGAGCACCTACGACCGCAATGCCAACCCGTATATCTTGCAATCGATGATATTCAGCAAGGACGGCACGGGGTTCTTTGATTCCCAGGATAACGTCGTGGTCAACAGCCCCGAGAACGTCGCCTGTCTGGAAAAGTTCATGGAACTGGTTAAATCGGGGGTGCTGCGGCAATCTGAGGTCTGGTCGCCGGACTGGTATAACGCGGCCCACCAGGCCATCATCGCCTGCCTGGTCATGCCTTATTGGTACGGCTCTGAGCCTCGCGTAGAGATGCCGGACACGGCGGGGAAATGGGGCATCCTGCGCATCCCCTCTCTGAAGCCCGGCGTGCAGAACGCTTCTATCTGGCAAGGGGCCATGTTCTGGGTGATCCCCAAGCAGGCCAAGAACAAAGAGATGGGCTGGCGTTTTAGCGAATACACCACCTTCGACTACACGGACCCCTTTATGCAAGAGTCGATGGACCGCGAGTTCGTCCTGCCCGCGTATGTCAAGTTTATGGAGATCGATTACTTCTGGGGCGATGCGCTGCTCTTCTTTGGCGAGAACCTGCGCAAACTGGCCCACGAGCTGGCTCAGGGCGCGCCGGTGAACTATTTGCCGCCCGAATATTCCGAAGCCGAGAGCGCGCTGGTGGCCGAGATGCAAGCCCTGTATGATGGCGAGCGTAGCGCTCAAGCCACTCTAGATGCCGCGGCGGAGGCTTTTAAAAAGCTGCTCGAGGCCCGCTAGAATCGAATCTGGAAGGCAAGCGTCGGGGAACGCGGGCTCTCGCTCGCGTTCCCCTTGCATGAAAGAGTGGAGCAAGAATATGACGACCGT
>JACIWY010000563.1 GCA_014360745.1 Chloroflexota bacterium | reverse complement strand
ACGGGCTCGACGATGGCGCTGCTGGAAGCCATGGAGACCATGGGCACCTTGGCCTCTTGCACCACGGGGATCAAGGCCACACTGACGGGGCTGGTGGTGGTGCCAACGATGGCCACGACCTTTTCATCGTTGATCAGCTTCTTGGCCACCGAGATGGCGACATCTCCCTTGCCTTCGGTGTCGTGGATGAGGATTTGGATCGGGTGCTTGACGCCATCGGGGCCGGTGATGGTGCCCCCCTGAGCCTCAAGCTGTTTTTGGATCATGACGGCCGCGTCACGCTCCGGGGCGCCCAGGAAGGAGGCCCCGCCGGTAATGGCGGCCATGAAACCAATTTTGTAGGGTGTGGCTTGGCCCTTGGAGCCGGATTGCTTCTGACAGCCGACGGCCACAGTGAAAAGAAGGACAATGACCAGGATGAGGGACAGGCTGCGTGTTAGGCGGACTTTCATCTTGTTCTCCTCTGATGTGATCCTCCGCCGAAGGATATCCCATAACCGCCCGCGTCAGCCGCCTGCGCGGGCTATCGAGGGACATGCCTCGGTAGAAGGTGGGCAAATTCCGGCGCCTCTCAGTGTCGTTACACCGACGGGGTGCTGAGGGGGGAACGCGCCCATGAATAGTCGATTGTCTCGGGCTTGCTCTTTGCCCTGGTACTTTTGTGCTGCTATCGAGGCGTTGCCCTCCCCCTGAGAGCGTCGCCCAGCAGCCTGCGCAGCACTGCCAAAGAGCAAACCATCCCTACGCTTGGGACGAAGAACGCTTTGGGCAGGAAAGAACTCTCGGCCCGCAAGCAGCGGGTCAGAAACTTGGACAAATGCCCAATTCATTCTCCATCCTATTGGTCGGGAAGGATACCACCGTCCGACAAGCGTGTCAATTCTGTAGGCTTGTTTAATCTTTCGCTTACGCCAACTTGTCGGCAAGCACCTTGCTCGGTAGAATAGCAGCCTACACACGGAGGCACCGGGCGATGCGATTCGATATCCTGACCCTTTTCCCCGCCCTGTTCGATAGTGTGTTTTCCGATAGTATCGTCAAGCGCGCCATCGATGCCGGGCGGGTCGAAATTCACATTCATAACATCCGCGATTACGCGCCGGGGAAACATCGGGTCACCGACGACACGCCCTATGGCGGTGGGGGCGGGATGGTGATGAAGGTTGAACCCATCGTGTTGGCCTTGGAGGCCATTCTCGGCGCCGAGCGGGTTGCTCGCCAGAAAGAGAGCGGCATCGTCGAGGTGCCCATCGTTTTACTTACGCCGGCCGGCCGGCTTTTTAACCAAAGCATCGCCCATGAGTATGAGGCCAAAGGGCGGCTGGTATTGATCTGTGGTCGTTACGAGGGGGTGGACGAGCGCGTGGCCGAGCTAGCTGCCACCGATGAGCTCTCGATCGGCGATTATGTGCTTTCGGGCGGCGAAATCCCGGCCATGGTTGTGGTCGAAGCGGTGACCCGCTTGGTGCCGGGGGTCCTGGGCGATATGCGCGCCCTGGTCGAAGATTCGCATGCTCGCGGCCTGTTGGAGTATCCACATTATACGCGGCCTTTTATCTTTCGCGGGCGCCAAGTGCCCGAGGTGCTGGTCTCCGGTGATCATGCGCGGGTCGAGCGCTGGCGGCGAGAGCAAGCGCTGCGGCGCACGCTGGAGCGCCGGCCCGAATTGCTGGCCAAGGCTCCGCTGAGCGCGGCCGATCTTCGCTTCCTGGCCGAGCTCTTGCGGGAAAAGGGGAACGCAGCCAAGCTCGAGGCACTCGGCATCGACGCGATTCGCCGTTTCGCCCAGGCGCTCGCAGACGCCAACCTCGGCCCAAATGCAGAAGACGAGGTTCTGGGCCAAGTGCTTGACCTTTTCCCCACCGAGGACGATAAAACGCAAGGCGCCGATGTCGGCGAAGCAAACGCCGGCCCCGACAACGAACCCATCTGATTAGCAAGGGGTGAAAACGCACATGCCCAAAAACGATGTGCCCGATGTGGTCGTCCGGCGATTGCCTCTCTACCTCCTGGCCCTAGAACAACTCTTGGCACGGCAGAGATCGGTCGTGTCCTCCGCCGAGTTGGGGATGATCACCGGGGTGAGCGCAGCCCAGATCCGCAAGGATCTCTCCTATTTTGGTGAGTTTGGGCGACAGGGGCTGGGTTATGAAGTGGCCTTCTTGCGCGAGCAATTGCGGCGCATTTTACAAGCCGATCGCGAGTGGCATTTGGCCGTGATCGGAGCCGGCGCGTTGGGCAATGCCCTGTTGCATTACAAAGGCTTTGATCAACACAACTTGACCATTGTGGCCATCTTTGACAACGACCCGGCCCAGGTCGGCCTACCTG
>JACIWY010000562.1 GCA_014360745.1 Chloroflexota bacterium | reverse complement strand
CGCAAGGGCGCCGTGGCGATACACGTCCCAACCCAGATAGGTGCCAAAGGCTTCTTCTAGGATCTCTGCCGAAGGGGCCGGGCTCATGGCCACATGATGTTCAAAACCGTTTTTACAGATGTACTTGAGCAACCTTTGCAATCCAGGCACATGCACGACAGCTCGACTTCCAAAAGTGACCAGTGGATCATCGGTGAAGCGTGCATCGCCGACGTAGCATCGAATCTCGCCGTAGATGTCGTCGGTGCTCACACGGGCAAAGCTCATCGGGCCGGCGGGCACCCGGCCATACAGCGCCCCGTAGGTACTCTCTACGCCTAACGTCGTGGCTAGTACGTCAGCGTAGCCCATGCGCGCATCGGGATAAAAGCTCTTGGCCCAGTTCCCGCAGTGAAAGAGCACGCATTTGTCCGGGTCGTTGCCATAGTTATTGTTCCAATCCACCAAAGCACTAGGCTTGCCGGTGGCGAGCTGCAGGGCATACATCGAGACGGCTCCTGTTATGTCGACTTCACAGGCGCTGGGCATCAGTCGGTCGCTCATCATGCTCATCAACGCGCAAGCGTTCACGCCATAGCGCTGCTGAATGGCATTCCAACATTGGATCGCTGTGGCGTCCAGATCGTTAGCTGTCATCCAGCGTTCGATGACCACGGCAAGCTTGGCCATGCGCCGCAGGGCCTCGGCCGGCACCTCCGCAGAAGGGACATAGTCCTGAATGGCCCGCAGGCGCTCCATGAGCTGTTCATCGTCGTCGGCGAGGGCCCAGGCCTGCCCAAAAACCTCCGACAAGTCGATAGTGCTTACGCTGATCCCCGCTGCCTGAAGCAACTTTTCGCTGTAGCGTACAGTGTTAAAGGCATTGGGACGCGCACCGATCGCCCCTAAGCGTGCCTGGCGCAACCCCTTGACCACTCGACAGACGCCTACGAACTTGTTCAAATCGCGTCGGAACGACTCGTCTTTGGGATGAACGGTGTGCAACTCGGTGACTGAGAAAGGATAGCCGTATTGGCGCAAGTTGTTGCACACCGAAATCTTGCCGCAAAAAGCGTCGCGGCGACGCTCGATGTTGAACTGATCGATACCATCCGGGTAGGCTTGCACCAGAATGGGCACTTGGAGCCCTGAAAGCTTGATCGTATCGGCGATCCCCTTTTCGTCTCCGAAATTGGGCAGGACGACAAGCACGCCATCGATCGCATCGCGCTGCGCTCTAAAGAGGGCGGCACATTTCTTGGCATCTTCCCATGTCTCTACGCCACCGAGTTTGGTGACATCCTCGGCCAGAATGATCGCTTCGATGCCCATCTCGGCCAACAAAGATAAAATGTCTTGCCGGGCCTCTGCCACCAATTGATCGGGGAAAAAGTCGCGATTGCCGACGATCACACCCAATGTGTTCATATTCCCTCCTTTGGGATTATTTGCTTTTTACCTCATTATCAATCAAAGGAATCGTTCTCTTCAATCTCGGGGGCCGGGTAAATACGCTCTGGCGGGATGCGCGCCTTGGGCCGCTCGATCAACTCCAAAGTGGTTCCAATAAGCTTTTCGGTATCCAGATAGGCAAAGCGTCCGTCACCGTCGCGGCCAAACCCGGCCCCATCCTGTATCATCTCCAAGCCGGCGGCGCGAGCTTGGGCCAGCGCCTCGTTCATATCCTCTACCAGCACGCCGAGATGGTGCAAACCATAGCCGTGCTCGCGAACAAAATCGGCGTATACCGTCTCGCCGCGCAAGACCTCGATCAGCTCGATGCGCAGAGAGCCGATAAAAGAGAGTGCCAAGCGCATGGCATAATCGGTAGGCCGGCCTCGGTAAGACATCTCTTTGAGCAACGGCCTCTGGTAGGTATAAATGTGCCAAGGACCGACGCCAAAGCGCTTCCAGTACATCTCTATAGCGCGATCCAGATCCGGCACTACCAAAGCGATCTGGGCCACGCCGTTATGTAAAAAAGACACACAGGCCTCGGCAGACGAATCGTTATTAGCCATGGGGGTAGTCACCCGATTTAGGATATACCACGGCCATTGGCCAGTAGTTCATCTTGCAACTGGCGCAATTTATACACGAACCGACTTTTGTCCAGATTCACATCTTCTTCGGTAATCACCTGGTCACAGGGCACGTCGCGCAGAAGCGTTGCCCCGGTGGCCAAACCCATGGGCAGGGCCCGCATGCGCCGGGCCTCTTGATATGGATAGATGCGGCCATAGAATTCGTATCCACCCACGTCGCCCAGTTTTTCCCCTACGTGCAAATTGCGCTTAGCCACCGCGACGACCTCGGCGTGCATCGCTTCGGCGACTACGGTCGTTTCTCCATGAA
>JACIWY010000561.1 GCA_014360745.1 Chloroflexota bacterium | reverse complement strand
CGCCATGAACTATGTGAGTTACTATCGTCAGCGGCAAAGGGGATAAAATCCAGGAGGAAAGCATGTCCGTCGCCCTGGGGATTGATACAGGCGGCACCTATACCGACGCCGTGCTCGTCGACTATGAAAGCGGGCGCGTTTTGGCAGCGGCCAAAGCACTGACGACCAAACATAACCTGGCCATTGGCATCCGCAACGCCTTGGCGCGCGTGCTCTCGCCGGAGAGGGGTGGGCCCGCAGCCTCCGATGTGCACTTGGTCTCGATCTCTACCACGCTGGCCACCAACGCCATCGTGGAGGGGAACGGCGCCCCCGTTTGCATGTTGCTGATCGGCTATCGAGGGCGGGTGGCCGACGGTATCGATTGGGCGCATGAACTGGGCACCCCACGCTACGTTTTTATATCGGGAGGCCACACCACCGACGGGCAAGAGTACGAGCCGTTGGATATAGAGGCCGCCCGCGAGGCCATCCGAGAGCATGCCCCTCATGTTTCGGCTTTTGGCGTGTCGGGCTATTTCGGCACGCGCAACCCGGCCCACGAGCTGGCCGTGGCGGCCTTGGTGCGCGAGCTAACCGGCTTGCCCGTCACCTCTGGCCATGAGCTGACCCATCGGCTACATGCCTTGCGGCGAGCGGCTACCGTGGCGCTGAATGGACGCTTGATCCCCTTGTTGTGCAACCTGATCGACGCCGTCGAGGCAACGATGAAAGAATGGGGAATCGTCGCCCCATTGATGGTGGTCAAAGGAGATGGTTCGCTCATGGCTGCCTCGATGGCCCGTGAACGCCCCATCGAGACTATCCTTTCCGGGCCGGCGGCCAGTGTGGTGGGCGCTCAACATCTGGCCGGCGAGGCAGAGGCCGTGGTAGCCGATATGGGGGGCACCACCACCGACATCGCGGTGATCAGCGGTGGCCGGCCTCGTTTGAATGTGCAGGGGGCCCGTGTGGGGCGCTGGCGGACGATGGTGGAGGCCATCGATGTGCATACCGTGGGCCTGGGCGGAGACAGCCGCATCTGGCTCGGCGCCGACCGCGAGTTGCGCATCGGGCCACGCCGTGTGGTGCCCCTTTGCCTGTTGGCCGCCGAGCACCCAGAGACGGTGGAGGTGCTCGAAGAGCAATTGCGCCGCAAACCCAACGCGCAAGATGGCGAGTTCTTGCTCATGCAACGCCGTTGGTCCGGCGGCAATGGCAACGAGTCGGATTTTGAGGCCATGGTGTTGGCTGCGCTGGCCCATGGCCCCCGCTCCTTGGAACAGATGAATACCGCTCTGCAATATCCCGCGCTGTATGCCCGCCATTTGCTGGCCCTGGAAGATCAGGGCATCCTCGTCCGCGCCGGGTTGACCCCCACCGATGCCGCTCACGTTTTAGGAGCCTACACGGAGTGGGACGAGCGGGCTGCGCAGCTTGGCGCCGCGCTGCTGGCCCGACGGCTGGGCTGTGACAGCCAAACGCTGTGCCGCCGCGTGTTGGCACAGACCTCGGAACGAGTAGCTGTCGAAGTGATCGCCAAGTTGCTGGAAGACGCCGCATCACAAGGGGAAGACGGCTCCGACGGCAACGGCCATGTGCTCGACAGTCGATTGATAGCTCAAGCGCTGCGGCCAACCCCCGATGCTGCGTTGATGTGCCAGTTGGTGTTGCGCCCGGCGCTGGTAGGCATCGGTGCACCCGTGGCCACCTATTTCCCCCGCGCGGCCGAGCTGCTCCATGGCCGTCTGCGCATTCCCGAATACGCAGAGGTAGCCAACGCCATCGGCGCCGTAGTAGGCAGCGTGGTGTGTCGGGTGCACGCCTTGGTAGTGCCCGATCCCGAAACAGAGACGTTTCGCGTGCATCTGCCTGACGAGGCGACGACGTTTCGGCGGCTGGATACGGCCGTGTGCTATGCCGAGGAAAGGGCACGACATCTGGCTACAGAAGGGGCCAGGGCAGCCGGCGCTGCCGAAGTCCGTTTGCAGGTAGAGCGCCGGGATCGCAGCGCGCCGGTAGCCGAAGATTGGGGCGAAGAGCTTTTCCTGGAGGCCCACATTCAGGTAACCGCCGTCGGGCGGCCGCGTCTGGCCGACGACTAGAGCTCAACCATCGATAACCAGACTAACAAGCGTCGGGCTTGGTGGCCAGATAACAGACGTGCCAGGTAAAAAGGTCCTTAAGGATGCCCGGCAGACGCGCGGTGTTAATGGGGCTCAGATGAGCGTAGATATCCTCAAGCTCGAAACGATGGGCCAGTATTAGCCTCTTTACTTGCTCGACGGTATAGACATAGAGCCCATAGTTGCCAAAACACGTCGCATAGTCCTTGTAATTCGTCCCTTTAAAAAAGT
>JACIWY010000560.1 GCA_014360745.1 Chloroflexota bacterium | reverse complement strand
CTTTGGTTCAAACTGATGCTGACCCTCGCCCTGACGGTGGTGATCGCCGTGGGGGCGGTCGGCGTTCTGGCGGGCCTATCCGCCGAGCGGCATTTCGAGGATTATGTTTCTTACGGAGCGCAACGGCGTATTGCAGCATTAGCCCCCGTTTTGGAAGCGCATTATGCCTCCAATGGCAGTTGGGAGGGCGTCGAACGACTCTTGTCCGAAGTCGAAGTCACCTCGCCGGGCCCGATGCGTGAACGTGGGATGGGGCGAGGTATGGGGATAGGGATGATGGCCAATGTGCCCATCATCCTAGCCGATGCTGAGGGGCGCATCGTGGTAGATACCTCCGGCCAGCCGGTGCCAAGGCGATTGAGCAAAAGCGCGCTTCAGGGTAGCGTGGCTTTGCAGGTCAACGGCCAAACGGTGGGCTATCTGGTCTCGGAGCGAGGGCCGCGGGAACAAGTCTTTAGTGAGCGTCTCACCCGCTCCATCCTGGGCGCTGGGATCGTGGCCGGCGTGGTGGCCATTCTATTGGGGCTTTTGCTCACCCGCGCGGTAGTGCGCCCGTTGCGCGCCGTGCGAGACGCCACCCAGGCCATCGCTCAGGGCGATTTCTCGGCGCGGGCGCCGGTGCAGGCGAACGACGAAGTCGGCGAACTGGCGCGCTACTTTAACGAGATGGCAGCGGCCCTACAACGCAATGAAGAGTTGCGCCGCAAGATGATGGCCGATATCGCCCATGAGCTGCGCACCCCGCTGGCCGTTATGCAGGCGCAAGTCGAGGCCCTGCAAGATGGCGTCTTTGCCTTGACGCCCGAAAACCTGACCCCTATTCATCAACAGACGCTCCTTTTACGCCGGCTGGTGGACGATTTGCGCGACCTGGCCCTGGCCGAGGCCGGGCAGCTGCCCTTGGAACTCGGCGATGTGCGCTTGGAGGAGCTGGCGCAAAGGGTGACGGCAGCGTATCGGCCGCGCGCTCAGGAAAAGGGGGTGATATTGCGGGCCGAGACGCCGCAGGAGCCGGTGCCCGTCCGCGCCGACGCCCAACGCCTCGAGCAGGTGCTGGGCAATCTGTTGAGCAACGCTATCCGACACACCCCTGCCGGGGGTGAGGTGATAGTGCGCGTCGCGAGGGAGGGCGGCCTGGCGCGCATCCACGTGCGGGATACCGGATCGGGGATTGCCCCCGAGCATCTGCCGTACATCTTTGAGCGCTTCTATCGTGCCGACGCGGCGCGGCAGCGCGGCGAGGGGAGCACTGGCCTGGGGCTTTCCATCGCCAAACAGATCGTCGAAGCCCATGGCGGCCGGATCCGCGTTGAGAGCGAATTGGGGCGGGGGACGGTGTTTACGATCGAGCTGTTGTCAGGATGAAAGAGGCCTCTTGTACGTAAAAAAGCAGCAAATTCGCTTTTCCCCTTAAAATATCCGCCTATTCTCCTTCTTTATTAAGCTTACCTTACATAAGCCGTCGCCGCATATTGTATCCCTTGAGCGGAGTGATGGATCTCTGGCCAACGATCGCTGAGCGCGCTGAAGGGCCATCGGGGTCAAATCCTGGTCCGGGTTGCGCCCGAGATACCGGCCGCGAATGCAGCGAGTGAACACGTCCGTGATCACGGCCAGACACACGAACTCGCTGAGGAGCGCCACATAACTGATGTTGGCGACCCATACTTGGCGGCGACGGACGATCTCCAGATCCTGGACCGGGTTCGGATATCTTGGAAAAGATGGCTGCTATCGGTGGCGTTCCGTCTTTTACGCTTTCTTTGAACTTGGAGGCCCATCTCCCGCAACAAGCGGGAGATGCGTTTGCGATTCACCCGTCACCCCTGACGGCGAAGCTGGGCGGTAACGCGGCGAGAGCCATAGGTGGGTCAATCAAGCATCACCTGCTCGATGGCCACCCGGAGATCATCATCGTCCGGGCTATGCGGCTGATAGTAGTAGCTGCTCCGCTGCCGTTTCTGCTAAGCGGGAGGTCAAGATAGGGGAGGCTTTTTGGGCGATCTCCAGCTCCAAGGCGAGCCGACCGGCCAGGCGCTCCAGTTCGCCGATGCGCTCCTGGTCGGCGTGGCTGTGCTCATCTTCTTGGAAGATCAGCGCGGCCCGTTCCAAGAAGGTGGCCTTCCAGGTGGAAAGCAAGGGTGCCCCGATGCCATACTGGCGGCAGACTTTGGCATTGCTCTTCTAGCCGCTCAGCGTCTCGATCACCACTTGGGCCTTGAAGTCGGCACTGAAGATACGACGTCTCGACATGTTACGCTCCTCTCTAGACATAGGATACTGTTCTTATCCCACCTGACCAGTCCGAGGGGCGCACTTCACGTTCGCGAACCTGA
>JACIWY010000056.1 GCA_014360745.1 Chloroflexota bacterium | reverse complement strand
CAGATTGCATTGACAATTGCGTCAATACACCCAATGCCGAGCAACAAGACATCGATGGAGACGGCATAGGTGACCTCTGCGATAATTGTCTTATAGAGTCGAACGCCGATCAAGCGGATGCGGATGAAGATGGGGTGGGCGACGTATGCGACAACTGCCCCGATACCCCCAACACTAACCAAGGGGACACAGACGGGGATGGCATAGGCGATGTCTGTGATCTGCGCGTGGGCGAGCCTGAAGTATCGATTGCGGCCAACTCCTTGGAACTGTGTCCAGGATTTTGGCAACAATATTCGATCCGGATCCAAAATGTGGGCGAGCAACCGCTTACGGGTGTCGTGGTGGAAAACATCTTGCCCGACGCGCCTTTTACGCTTGGTGACACGGGAGGGGGACAATACGATAGCCGGAGCAAGATCGTCTGGCGGTTTGATTCGCTGGCGCCTGGGGCCCAGATGGTGCTGACCTTTCAAGTGCGTTTCTGGTCTAGTCTTGAGCCGGGCACCATTCTGATCAATTGTGTATCCGTCACCTCGGCTGAAGGGACGAGCGATAACGCATGCTCAGGGGTACGGGTGATCGCCTGTCAGGAGCCCACGCCAACGCCATTCCCGCAGCTTCCGGATTGTCCGGTCTGCCCTGACCAAGTGGTCTTGCAGTCGGATCGAGAGGGGCAGTATCAAATCTATGTGCTAAGCCAAGAGGGTGAAAACGCGGTTGCGCTCACCCATGAAGGGGAAAATGTGTCTCCTGTGTGGCGCTTCGATGGCCAGGCCATTGCTTTTGCCTCAAATCGTGGCGGCAATTGGGATGTCTGGACGATGGATGCCTATGGTGGTGAGCAGGTTAATGTAACGGCGACCGTCTTTGATGACTCGGATGAAAGAGCGCCTTCCTGGAGCTGTGACCAATTGGTGTTACAAAGCGATATAGACGGCAATTGGGAGATCTACCGTTTAGAAGCCAGTGGCATGGGGGCTGTACGCCTTACGAACCATCCGGCCGCGGACGAATCGCCGGTGTGGTCACCCGACGGGGAATGGATCGCTTTCCAAAGCGATCGCGACGGTAACGCCGAGATTTACATCATGGACAAGAACGGCGGTAACGTACAACGCATCACCAACCACCCTGCTGCCGATCGGCATCCATCTTGGTCACCCAACGGCAAGTGGCTGGTCTTTGACTCGGACCGCGGAGGGCAGATGGATATCTACAAAGTGCGGATATCCACAGGGGAAGTGGTTCGGCTCACCAAAGGCCCAGCTCGCGATGAGCAGCCGACCTGGATGCCCTACTGCGACGGTATCTATTTTCAATCGGATCGCGGTGGGGAGATAGGAGTTTATCGCATGAACAATTGGGGTGAGGATGAAAAGCCCGTGTCTGCTGGAGGAGATTGGCGAGATGCGCTCGACGATCTGCCCATGCTGCTACCACGCTTTGATCGGCGCTTGCCTCTCTACATTGCGCTCATCGTCCGTTAGGCCAAAGGCGCAAGATTCAAAAGGGAAGGGAAGTAAGGGAGTTTCCCTTCCCTTTTAGTGTTTGTACCTCAAAATCAAGTTACCTGTGGCCGAGCTTCCAAAGCTTGCCACTTGGTGTTTTGAAGCGCGGTTTAGAACCGCGCCCGCTCTACGGATAGTTCCCTTCGCGGCGCCACACATCCAGTATCAGCTCATAGCGGCGCAACGGCATGCCGGTGTAGATACAGTTGCTGGTGGAAAAGATATAACCCCCGCCGGGCATGCCGTGTTGCAAGGCGTAGCGCGCCGAGGCGATGACTTCTTCGTCGCTGCCGGAGCTGAGCAGGCCACAATTCACATTGCCGATAAGGGTTACCTTATCTCCTACCAGGCGCTTGACCTCGGCGATGTCCACGCCCCCTTGGGGATCCAAAGAATGCAGGGCATCGGGCGCTGCGGCGACCAGATCGTCGAGGATGGGCATGATGTTGCCGTCGGTGTGCTTGATCGTGTAGAAACCCAGCGAACGATAACCGGCGATGAGCCGAGTCAGATAGGGCGTCACCAACTCGCTGAACAAGCTGGGCCGCAGGAACGGGCCACTATTGAAACAATAGTCGGCACATAGCGCGAAACCGTCCAGCCCACCATGCCGGCGCAAGACCTCCGCTTCCTCCAGGGCTTCATCCACGCGCCTTTCCGCCTCGGCCAGTACTTTGTCACGTTGTTCATGGATGAGGATCGACCACTCCAGCATCTTGTCACCGCTCGGGATGGCGTAGGTAGCGTCGCCGTGCTTCATCAGAAAGTAGCGGTCTCCGCTTCGCTCGCGGATCAAATCGATGAGGCGCAACGTCTCGTCCATACGACGCGGATTGGGGTGGATAAAGATGGCGTCGTGTTCATAACGCTCGGCCGTTTGGATATAGATATCGGCCATCTCGCTGCGGTGCAGCCTTCGCTCCTCTTCCGACATTTGATCCCACTGGTCGTACTTGCGGTGCGACGGATGAACCTTACCAAAGGCCTCCATGGTGAGGAAAAAGACCAACTCAAAATGGGGCACGCGCCCGCGAATAGGGCGCCGCTCCAGGGCGGCGATAAAACGTTCTCGTGGCGTCGGTGAAGCCGGAATGGACATGGGCGTTCCTCGTTCTAGGGACGATCGGGGGGTTGATCGGCCAACTCGCGGGGATCAAGCACAAAGCGCACGCGCCCGCGGGGGCGGTCTCTGACGAGCTGGTGCCAGTCGTCGATGGGCAGTTCGATGCAGACCAGATTGGCGGTGGCAAGCGGTAGATGTTCCCCCGTGAGCAGGGCCACGAGATCTTGGAGCGTGGGGTTGTGCCCCACCACCATAGCCGTCTCAATGTCCATGCCCAAGCCCGCCAACAGGCCAAGAGAAGCCCATTCGTCGTCGCTGTACAGCGAGGGCTCTTGGAGCAGCTCGCCGTCGTAGCCGCTGCCTTTGGCCACGCGGCGGGCGGTGCTTTGTGCGCGCTTGGCCGTCGAAGTCAGGATAACATCGGGCACGAGGCCGCGCTCGGCAAGCGCGATGCCCAGGCGACGGGCATCGCGCTTGCCCCGTTTGGTCAGTTTGCGGTCATGATCGCTGACGCCCACATCGTCCCAGCGCGACTTGGCATGTCGCAAAATGAGCAACGTGCGCGGCATGTGTTATCCTTTCTGCTCGTTCGAAGACCAGGCGCGGACGCACAAATCGAAAATCTGTCGCAGGCCGGCGGCGACATCGGTGCCCAGATGCAGGCGCATCACTGAGCGCTCCTTTTCCTGTAATGCCCTCAGGTCGCCGAGGGCTTGGGCCCGTTTGAGCACGCCAAAGGTATAGGTGTGCTCGGGAATCTCGACATCCTCGGCGTCCTCGTGGGTAATCTGCACAAAAACGCCTTCTTCCGGCCCTCCTTTGTGCAACTGGCCGGTGCTGTGCAGAAAGCGTGGGCCAAAGCCGATGGTGGTGGGCACGTGGAAGCGCTGTGTCAGCCAGGCGGCAATCTCGGCCAGCAGGGCGCCGTGTTTCTCGCTGCGCTCCATGTAGGCCATCAGGGCGATATAATAACCCGGCCTGACACGCCCGAAAAAGGAGCGGAGGTATTCATGCGCCGTCTGAACGCGCAGGTCGGGCCCATATATTGCCAGGTCCGCTTCCTGCAAGACCGGTTCTACGTCGGGCAGGGATTGGGTTTCTTCATAGTGTTGCAAAGCGCTGCGGGCCTGGCGCTTGGCCGATTCCACATCGGGTTGGTCGAAGGGGTTAATGCCCAAAAGACAGCCGGCTACCGCCGTGGCAAATTCCCATAAAAAGAAGGCAGCCCCTAGCTCATATCTATCTGCGAGGGGGATCACGATTAGCGGGTGCCCAGCCTCGAACAATTGGGCGGCCAGGTTATCCGTTCGCTCATTATCTCCATCTCGCAAACGCATGTACACGAATTGGCGGTCTGGGCCGTATATCGTCACGTCGGGCAAAAACTCGTCGATGACTGGGACAATGCCGGTTTTGTTCTTGCCCGTGCTCTCGGCGATGAGCTGCTCGACCCAGGGGCCAAAGGGCCGCAATTCCTTGGAGGTGAGCAAAGTCAATTTGTTGCGCCGTTGTTCGGGAGAGCGGGCCAATCCCCCGAGGATGGCCCCCAAGACAAGCCCCGGGTTTTCGCGCAGCTCGCGGCGTTTACAGGCCCGCGCCATCTCTTTTCCCCGCACCAACAAGCGATCGAGGTCGATATTCATCAACGCGCCGGGCACCAAGCCGACGAGGGACAGGGCCGAGTAACGCCCCCCCACATCGGCCGGGTTGGCATAGACAGCTCGGAAGCCCTCCTCCTCGGCGAGACGTTCCAGCGGCGTGCCAGGATCGGTGATAGCCACAAAATGGTGTGGCCAATTTTTTTGCCCCACTTCTGCAGCCATGAGGTGACGGAAATAGGCGTACAGGTTCATTGTCTCTGCGGTGGTCCCCGATTTGCTGGAGACGAGAAAGAGGGTATGGGTCAAGGGGATGCGTTGTCGAAGATGAAGGATCTGAGCCGGGTCGGTGCTATCCAATACCGCAAAATCGACGCCGTTGAGGCGGACAAGGGTTTCGTCCAAGACCTCAGGGGCCAGGCTGCTCCCCCCCATACCCAACAAGACGGCGTGGTCTAGGCGTGCCGCCCGCACCTCTTCCGCCAACGCTTTGAGGCGCGCTACATGAAGGCGCATGGTCTCCGGCAGATCTAGCCAGCCGAGGCGGTCTTCGATATCGGCCACGGTCACGGGAGCCTCGCTCCATAGAGTGCCATCGCGGGCCCAAATCCGTCGCACAGCATCGTCGCCCGCCAGGCTCTCCAACGCACTTTCGAAGGCCGATTGCGCCTCGCCCAGTTCGTACCACAGCTCCGCTTTGGGCTCGCTGAATCGAATCAAGATGTCGTTCATCGGGCGTTGCCTACTTTTGCGCTACCAGGCGGGCGAAGCGTTCGCCCATCTCCTCGGCCTTGTGCAAATCCTCATGGGTGGGGCGCCCTTGGAATTCGAAGGTCTCGACCCACTCCCATTCCAAAGGTTCGGTGATCTTGGCACAATCGCGTTTGGCGCCGCCGCTCCAGCCATAACTGCCGAAGTAAGCTGCACGGCGCTTTCTGATGCGCTTGTGTGCGGCCATCTCCAACACCTGGGCCACCGGCGGGAAGAGGGAGGTCTCGTAGGTGGGCGCACCGACGATGACGCCGTTCTTGGTCCACAGCGAGGGCAAAATATAGCTGCTGTGGGTGCGGGCCGCGTCGAAAATCTCCAGGGGGATGCCCACTTTGGCCACTCCCTCGGCCACCGCGTTCATCATCTCCTCGGTCTTGCCATACATCGAGCCATAGATCAAGGTAACCCCCGGATCGCCGGGGCTGGTGGCGTATTGGGCCCATTGCTGATACAGGCTGACGATCTTGTTCGGATCCTTCCGCCAAACGAGGCCATGCGAGGGGGCAACGACGTCGATATCGAGGCTGCCCAGTTTGTCGATAGCGCGCAATACCGGCCCGCTGAAGCGGGCCACAATATTGACATAGTAGCGCAGCGCCTCGCGGATATAAAAATCCATATCTGTGTATTCGTCATCAAAGATGGCCCCGCGCAGGGCGCCATAGCCGCCAAAGGCGTCGCAGGAAAACAGCACCCGTTCCGTGGGCTCATAGGTGACCATCGTCTCCGGCCAGTGTACAAAAGGCACGGCAAAGAACCGCAACGACTTGTTCCCCAACGAAATCGTTTCGCCGTCGCCTACGACCCTGATTCTATCGCTGATGCCGAAGAACGTCTGGAGCATTCCCTTGGCCTTTTCGGTGCAGATCAGGGTGGCGTTGGGGGCCAGGCGGTAAAGCAAGTTGACGGCGCCGGTGTGATCCGGCTCCATATGGTTCAGCACGATATAATCCAGGTCGGCGGGGTCGAGCACGTCCTCGAACTGGCCGATGAAGGAGCTCTCTTGCGTGTCCTTGGCCAGATCGATGAGCGCCTTTTTCTCATCCACGACCAAATAGCTATTATAAGACACACCGGCCTGGGTAATGGGCCAGATGCCCTCAAAAAGGTCTGTGAGGCGATCGTTGATGCCGATCCAATAGATGCCCGGTTTTACGGTAATAGCTGGCATAGTGCCTATCCTTTCTTATTCATAGGTTGGTGGGCGATCATTTTTGCAAACCCTCCACGATACGCTCGTAGCGGTCGGCCAACTCGCGGGCCTGTTCGTCGGAACGGGCCTGGGCAAAGATGTGAAAGAGCGGTCGGTCGGCGTCGGGCAATACCAAGACCCACTCGTCGTCGCCCAACAAGATCTTGACGCCATCGATCCGCGAGCCCAGGCGATCTTTGTATTGCTCGTTGAGCAAGCGCATGACGGTGCCTTTGGCCTCCCACGGGCAATTCACCTGAGTCTGGGCCATATGATACTCTGGGACAGAGGCCATCACCTCGATAAGGCTGGTGTGTTGGGTGGCGAGGAACTCTAGGATCTTGGCCACGGTCATCATGCCGTCTACGACAGGCTGGAAGGCCGGCCAAATGAAGGAGCCGTTGCCGTCGCTGGCCATAACCACGCCGGGCTGGTTGGCGGCTGCCATAAGAGATTGCATATTGACCGGGGTGCGCAATACCTTGCCCTCATATTGTGCGGCGATCTTTTCGAATACGTTGGGCATCGAGACGGGCACAGCAATGGTACCGCTGCGGTTTGCCCGCAGGGCCATGGTGGCCAACATGGCGCAGAGCATGGTGGAAGGGATCAGCTCGCCATCCGAATCGATCACAAAGACGCGCTCTCCGCCGACGTCCAACCGCACCCCCAGGCGGGTCATCAGTGCGCCGCAGATACGGCCCAACTGCCGCAGCGACTCCTGGAATTCTTGAGGTGGGATGGCCATTTTGGTCTCATCGACCACCTCGTTCAAGGCCACGACGCGACAGTTGAGACGGATGAGCAGGGGGGCCAACACTTCGCCCGTAGGCGCGTTGGCGAAATCGACGACGATATAAGGGTTAGAGGCTCGGATGGCCTCTACGTCGAGGGCATTCAAAAAGGCTTGTGAATAACTCTCGATGACCTGGCTGGCATACCTGATCGTGCCGATTTCGTCGAGGTACACGCGGCGAAAGTCCTCGCGGAAAAAGATGTTTTCGATATTCCGCTCGGCCGATTTGCTCAGATCTTGGCCTTTGGCGTCAAAGAACTTGATATCGACGACACGACCGTCGTAGGGCGATAGCCGGACATGCACTCCCCCGGCGGCCCCGGAGTGGCGCGTATAAAAGCGGGCTACGGGGATGGGCACTTCGCTCAAATCGCTGGCATGGATGCCGGCGGAGGGCAAGCCGGAGATGATGCCTCGCTTGAGCATGCGCGGGCTGCGATGTGGGTCTCGATTGGTGGTCACCGTAGCCCCTTTGGGCAGCGAAGAGGCAAAGGCGGCGCCCAAGCGGGCGGCGAATTCGGGGGTGAGGTCGATGTTGACCAGGCCCGTCACCCCGAAACGGCCAAAGAGCACATGGCGACCTTGAGAACCCCAGATGATACTGCTGCTGACCGTCGCCCCCGACTCGACCTCTTTACGCGGCCAGATCTTGACGTTGGGGCGGATCACCGCCCCCTCGCCGATGACGGAGGCGTCGCCGATGACGCCCCCCTCGAACACCACCGCCTTGCGCTTCAGGCTGCATTGTTGGCCGATAATAGCGCCGCGCAATTCGGTGCTTTCGCCGATGTAACAGTTACGCCAGACGATGCTGCGCTCCATGTGAGCATAGCGATCTACGACGGTGTAATCCTGGATGACCGTGGGCCCATGAAGGATGACCCCGCCCTTGATCTTGACGCCGGTGCCCAGGTAGACGGGGCCATAAATCTGGGCATCGGGGGCGATCTCGACGCCATCGCCGGCCCACACGCCGCTGCGGATGTGTTCGCCCAAAGGCTCGATCTTGACCAGGCCGTTGAGCACATCGCCGCTGGCGCGCATATACTCGGCCAGATTGCCCACATCGCACCAATACCCACCGGCCACATAGCCGTACATCGGATCGCCCTTCTCCAAGAGGATGGGGAAGAGTTCCTTGCTAAAGTCAAAGGGCGTTTCCGGCGCGAAATAATCGAGCACCTCTGGCTCTAGCACATAGATGCCGGTATTGACTGTGTCGGAAATGACCTCGCCCCAGCTCGGTTTTTCCAAAAATTGTTGGATGCGACCATCCTCGTCGGTAATAACGACGCCATATTCGAGAGGATTGGCCACTTGATACAAGGTCAACGTAGCCAGGGCTTTTTTCTCTTGATGGTAGCCGATGACCGCGCCGAGATCGATGTCGGTGACGGCATCTCCACTGATGACGACAAAAGTTTCATCGAGCAAATGCTGGGCCTGTTTGACGCTGCCGGCTGTGCCTAAAGGGGTTTCCTCGATAGAGTATTCGATATTCATGCCGAGGTTGGCGCCATCGCCAAAGTAATCCTGGATGGCTTCGGGCATATACTGTAGGGTAATGATCACCTCTCTGATATTGTGGCGCTTGAGCAGATCCAAGATATGCGCGATGACGGGTTTGTTCACCATGGGCACCATCGGTTTGGGGCGGTTAAGTGTCAAGGGTCTCAGACGCGAGCCCGCGCCACCGGCCATCACAACGGCTTTCATCGGGTCTCTCCTTCAACAATAGCAAGGCTAACCGGCTGTCGATGCCGCTCGATCGGGCAAGGCGAGATGGATTTGTAGTGATTATAACACAGAGGGGAAGATGAAGGAAGTAGTTGCTAAACCAGTTCCCCCAATTTGATCGAGGCCCTCGAAGGATATATCATCAAATAAACACCGCTAGAAAGGAAGACCATGAAGATCGTCGTCCTTGATGGCCATACCTTGAACCCTGGAGATCTTTCCTGGGAAGGCTTGCACGAGCTTGGCGAGGTGGATATTTACGAGCGCACACCCCCGGCCACGGTCGTCGAGCGGGCCCAAGGCGCGCAGGCGATCGTGGTGAACAAGGTGCCCATCACCAGAGAAACGATAGATCAATTATTGCCCGATTTGCGGTACATCGGGGTCTCGGCGACCGGTTATGACATCGTCGACATCGTCGCCGCCCGAGAGCGGGACATCCTGGTGACCAATGTCCCCACTTATGGCACCGATTCGGTGGCCCAGATGGTTTTCGCCCATCTGTTGAACCTGACCCAGCATGTGGCCTACCACGCCGAAACCACGCGCCAGGGGCGATGGAGCGAAAGCCCCGACTGGTGTTATTGGGATTATCCCCTGATCGAGCTAGTCGGGTTGACCATGGGCATCGTCGGTTTTGGGCGCATCGGTCAGGCCGTGGGCAGGCTGGCGCTGGCCTTTGGGATGCAAGTGATCGCCTACGATGCCTACATCACGGAATCGCCCGTGCCCGGCGTCGAGATGGTGGCTTCGATGGAACGCATCTTGCGCGAAAGTGATGTGATCAGCCTCCATGTGCCGTTAACCCCCGAGACGAAGGGGATGATCAATACCGAGAACTTGGCCAAGATGAAACGTTCGGCCTTTCTCATTAACACCAGTCGTGGGGCGGTCGTCAACGAGGCCGACCTGGCGCAGGCACTGAATACAGGCGTCATCGCCGGCGCCGGCCTGGACGTGTTGCCCGTCGAGCCGCCGCCGAGGGATAGCCCCTTGTTGCAGGCCAAAAATTGCTATGTAACCCCGCACATCTCTTGGGCGACGCGCTCTGCCCGCATGAGGCTCTTGAACGCCGTGGTAGAAAATCTCCGCGCGTTTATTGAAGGCGAGCCGGTGAACGTCGTAAGCCGATAAAAGCGACGTGCACCATCGGCTGTCCCAGGCGTTGCAAGAGCCTGTGATTTACAACGTAGCCGATGTCGCGAGGGATGTAAGGGGTAGGAGGATCGCCTTGATCAAACAGGTTATCAAACGCACCGGCGCCGTGGTGCCTTTTAATAAGGAACGTATCACCAACGCCATTTACCGCGCAGCGGTGGCCGTGGGAGGGCGCGATCGCGCCTTGGCCGAGCGCCTGGCCGATCAGGTGGTTGCTCAACTGGAGCGCCACCCCGACCCGAACTATATTCCCACCGTTGAAGAGATCCAAGACGTGGTCGAGAAGGTGTTGATCGAGAACGGCCACGCCCGCACCGCCAAAGCCTATATCCTTTACCGTGACGAGCGTGCCCGGCGGCGTCGAGAGCGCGCCCGCCAGGCTGCGCGGGTCAACGACAACGTACCCTGGCGCAAGGTGTGGGAATCGTTGGACTGGGCAGTGGAGCATCGGTTACATACCGTGGGGCTGCTCAACGAGCGCATTCGCGCCGGCGAATTCGCTGACATTGTGCGCGAGGCGGATCACGCTTACAACGACGACATCACCTGCGCCGCCGAGCTGATCCAGGAACGCTGCAACGAGGTGCGTATCGTCATCGTCGCCGGGCCTTCCTCCTCGGGCAAGACGACGACGACGATCAAACTCAGCCATCTGTTGGAGAAAAAGGGCTTGAGCTTGGTGCCGCTCACAGTGGATAATTATTTTTATGACTTGGAGCAGCACCCCAAAGACGAGTTCGGCGACTATGACTATGAGACGCCTCAGGCACTGAATTTGCAACTTATTAACGAGCACCTGACAAGGCTGCTAGCCAGCGAGGAGGTGCGCATCCCCTTTTACAACTTTTACACCGGACGACAGCATCTTGAGCATACGCCCATGCGTTTGCAAGCCGGGCAGATCATCCTTATCGACAGCCTGCACGGCCTTTATCCTGACATGACCGCCAGTATTAGCGCCGAGCACAAGTTCAGCGTGTACATAGAGCCTTTGTTACAGATGAAGGGGCCCGACGGCGAATATGTGCGTTGGACCGATCTACGACTAATGCGGCGCATGGTGCGCGATGCGCAGTATCGCAATCATGACCCTCAACTTACGCTGGAACACTGGCATTATGTGCGCACCAGCGAGCTGCGCAACATCATCCCTTATGCCAACACCACCGATTATGTGGTGAACAGCAGCTTGCCCTATGAATTGCCGGTGATGAAGCGACGGCTTCTGGCGCATTTTGAACACTGGCGGGTCAAATATCGTGGCGATCCGCTGCGGGAGGATGCCTACAATCGCGCCGAGCGCGTTTATCGGTTGCTGAGCGCCGTGGCGGATATTGGGGAAGAGGAGGAGGCGGCCATACCGCCTGATTCGCTATTGCGCGAATTTATCGGGGGAAGCTGCTATACGTATTGATGGACACACCTTTTGCCCCGGCCTATATTGCCTTGTGGCGTTCTGGCGAGCTCGCCGAGCGCGTCCGTGAGGCCTTTCGTCGCCTGGAGGCCTGCGATCTCTGCCCGCGCGAGTGCGGGGTCAATCGCCGCCGAGGGACCAAGGGCGCCTGTCGCACCGACGAGCGCGCCGTCGTATGTAGCTATCACGCTCACTTTGGCGAGGAAGCTCCTTTGGTGGGGCACGGGGGCTCGGGGACCATCTTTTTCGCCTGGTGTAACCTGGCCTGCCAATATTGCCAGAATTATGAGATCAGCCAATACGGCGAGGGGCGCGCCGTGGAGCCGGAGCAACTGGCCGCGATGATGTTACACCTCCAAGAGCGCGGCTGCCACAATATTAATCTGGTGTCACCCTCGCACGTCGTAGCCCCTATTTTGGCCGCGGTGCTAATAGCGGCTCAGGCCGGGTTGCGCTTGCCCCTGGTTTACAATACCGGCGGGTACGATTCGGTAGAGACGCTCAGGTTGCTCGATGGCGTCATCGATATTTACATGCCCGACATGAAGTACGCCGACGCCGAGGTGGCCCGGCGTTATTCCGGTGTGCCCGATTACCCACAGGTGAACCAAGCCGCGGTGCGCGAGATGCACCGCCAAGTTGGCGATCTGGTCATCGATGAGGACGGCATCGCTCGACGAGGATTGTTGGTGCGACACCTGGTGTTGCCGGAAGGATTGGCCGGCACGGCCGAGGTCGCCCGCTTTTTGGCGCAAGAGATTTCGGTGCATACCTATATCAACATTATGGATCAATATCGGCCCTGCTATCGCGCCAACGAGCTGCCCCCGCTAAACCGGCCTATTACCCATCAAGAGTTCTTGCAAGCGGTGGAAGAGGCCAAAGCGGCGGGGCTGTACCGGTTCGATCATCGCCAACCCCGTCGCCGGTTCTGGTGATCCCCTTTAAAGAATCCCAAAACGAAAAAGGGGAGCGGGCTTTGTGCTCGCCCCCCTTTTGGGAGATCCGGCTGCGAAGCGCCTAAGCGATCGTCGCCGGCTCTGGAGAGAGGAATTGGGTGCGATACAAATGGGAATACACGCCGCCCAGGGCCAAAAGTTCCTCATGGGTGCCGCGTTCGACGATGCGGCCGCCGTCGATCACCAAGAGGGTATCGGCGCGCTGCACCGTCGCCAGGCGATGGGCGATGACAAGCGACGTGCGACCGGCCATCAGCTCCTGCAGGGCGTCCTGGATCAAGCTTTCGGTGCGCAGATCCACGCTGGAGGTGGCTTCGTCTAGCACCAGGATGCGCGGCTGCACCAAGATTACGCGGGCCAGGCAGATGAGTTGACGTTGGCCCAAGGACAAGTTGGTAGAGCCCTCTTGAACCATGGTGTCGTACCCATCGGGCAGCCGGCTGATGAATTCGTGCGCATTGGCCGCCTTGGCTGCGGCGATGATTTCCTCCCGGCTGGCATTGGGCTTGCCAAAGGCAATATTGTAGGCGATGGTGCCCTGGAAGAGGAAAGGCTCTTGCGGCACCACGCCGAGCTGTCGGCGCAGCGATTCGAGCTTGACGTCGCGGATGTCGTAGCCATCGATGCGCACGGCGCCACCGGTAACGTCGTAAAAGCGCATCAACAGGCTAGCGATGGTGGTCTTGCCGGCCCCTGTGGGGCCCACCAAGGCTACCGTCTCGCCGGGTTGGATCTCAAAGGTGACGTCTTGCAGCACGGGGGCATCTTCTACGTAGCGAAAGTCGACGTGATCGAACTCGACATGCCCCTCCAGGCGCGGCAAGTCGATGGCATCTGGCTTGTCCTGGATCTCGGGCTCGATATGCAAGATCTCTTGTACGCGCTCGCCACCGGCCATGGCCGCTTGCCAGGTGTTAAAAATCATGCTCAGATCCAGGATGGGCTGGAAGAGGCGCGAGGTATAGGTCAAAAAGGCCACGATAACGCCCACCGTCACGGTGCCCGCCGCGGCGGCGCGGCCGCCGAACCACAGGATGATGGCCACGGCCAGGAAGCTAAGCA
>JACIWY010000559.1 GCA_014360745.1 Chloroflexota bacterium | reverse complement strand
CCGAGAAAGATGATCCGCTCTTTGAGCAACAAAGAATAGATATCATAGGCACGCTCCCCACGCCCGGTGGATTCGATCACCATCGGGATAAGGGCATTCAACACTTGATCATTCATCGTTACACCTCCAAATAATAAAACCATAGGCTGCCGAGGGACGGCCGCTCACGAGACCGGCGACGATGTCTCCCCTTCCTCGGCAGAATCGGCCGGGAGCTCGGCGCTCGAATCCGTCTTTGCTTCCCCGGCCTCGGGCTCGCCGCCCTCTGCGACGGCCTCGGCCTCCCCCGACTCTTCACGCCCGGTGAGCCTGGCCACCAGGTGGGCGGCGGCTTTGCGCAGCAGTGTATCCCTGTAGATGATGTCTATCAAACCGCTATTAGCCATTTCATCGATCATTCCAGGAGCTCGCTCGCCATAAGAGGCAGCCATGCTCAAGGCAAAAGAGTTCAGCTCCTGCTGCATCTCTGAATCTCCGACACCGAGCCCCTCGGCGCGGGCATACTCGGCCAACACCAGCCGCTGTACCAGGGCCTGCTCGGCCACCGGACGCAGATTTTCCCTAAATTGGTCGAACGGTTGACCAAGAAGGTTCAAGTAATTCTCAAAAGGTATGCCCAGACGTCTGACTCGCGCAGCTTGCATCTCCACCTGCCGATCCAGCTCGCGCTCCAGGGCGGCCTGTGGATACTCCACCTTGGAAATGCCCACCAGTGCCTCGGTAGCTGCTTCGATCTCTTTTTGGTTCCGTTCGGCCTCCAGCCGTCTCTTTAGACGATCGGCAAGCGCCTCGCGCAACTCGGCCACGGTCTCATAATCGCCGACCATCTTGGCCAGCTCATCGTCGACCTCCGGAAGCTCGATCTCGCGCACGGTGTGCACCGTCACGGTGTAATCCACCTCGCGACCGGCCAAATCCGCTTCTTCATAATCCTCCGGGTAGGTGAGGGTAAACTCGCGCGTCTCGCCAGCGCTCATACCGACCAGCGCCTCGGCAAAGCCGGGAGGCATCAATGTATCGGTCACCTCAAGGGTGACGCGCTCGTCGTTGACGATCTCCTCTTCCCCCGAAACCCCTTTGATATCGACAGTCACTTGATCGCCCATCTGCAAGGGGCGCTCGACGGGGTTGTATTGGGCGTAACGACGGCGCACCGCCTCCAACTCTGCATCGATCTGCTCCTCGGTGATGGCCACCTCGGGCTCCGGCTCGATTCGAAGTTGGCTATAATCGCCCAGCTCCACCTGGGGAACGAGCGACACATTCACCTTAAGCACCAGCGGGTCTTGAGACTCGATCTCCATCTGCCCCTGATCATAAGCCTTCAGATCCGCCTCCTTGAGCGCCTCCTGAAAGAGGTCGGAGCCTACCTCTTCGAGGGCTTGGGCCAGGATAAGCTCCCGACCGAACATGCGCTCGACCAGGGTATAGGGAGCACGACCCGGGCGAAAGCCGGGCACGGGGCGCCAACGCGATATCTCGCGAGCCGCGCGGCGCATGGCTTGCTGGACGACGTCGGGGTCGGGCTCAATGGTCAGCACGACCTCTCGGGTGGCGACAGTTTCGGTGCTAACTTTCAAAGCGAGATCCTCCTGTACGGCATAAGCCTGCAAGCTATTCGGCCTGCGTACCGATAGCACACGGGCCGGCCGTTGCAGTTACCGGGTTACGGCCATCTTGCCGCCGCAAGATTGCCACCTAATAGTATACCATAGTGGGCCAAATCCGAGCAAAGCAGCGAGCGGCTGCTATCTTGTACATATCGATTGCAGATGGATGAAAACCAGGATTTTCATCTTGACAATTCCCTTTTTGTAGCGCATAATGAAATTGCGATTGTGGCCGCCGAGAGCGTAGGCGCTCTCGAACATCGTGCACTGTCCCTTACGTCACAGACGACCAGGAGCCGAGGATACGATGACCGCTGCATTCCAACCCGGGTGCATTCCTTTTTGTCATCCCCCTCGGCCTCATTGCGTCCCATTTCGCGTTTTGTTTCCGATTCGCTATATGGCCGCCTCTGCTGCTTCCCCATCCGGAGTAGAGGCGGCTTTTTTTATTGGTTCCCTTTTGGCCTCGAAAGGCTCGGCCCAGTGATCCTCGATCCTTCTGTGAAACATGGTCCTTATTGCGTTGCTTGGACTGGGCCTGGCCTTTTGTTGAGCGATCAATTTTTGGGGGGACGATTCAGCCTGGCGATTGAAACGATGGCTATATAAATCCTATCGCGACGGCGATTTGCAAGAGTTGTCGTGGTTTCAACCGCATGAATGGTCCCCCCTTGAAGAAAGGAGGAGGGCATCTGAAGGTCACTGTATAACGTGTCGTCCAAGGAAGAGTAGGAT
>JACIWY010000558.1 GCA_014360745.1 Chloroflexota bacterium | reverse complement strand
ATAGAATGACCACACCGCCGACATTCGGCGCCCAAGCTTATACAGCGGGAGGTTACCATGAAGATCATAGAGGTCGAGCTGATCCGCTTTCAATATCGCAGCAAGATGGTGCGCGATGCCGAGGGGCACAGCCACCCAGGGCCGGAGCACGATGCGACGGCGACGATCACCCGCATCGCCACCGACGAGGGGGTGGAGGGATACGCTATGGGCGGCTCGCCGGCCATGCTCGACACCGTCCGCCAGGTGCTCATCGGCGAGGATCCCCTCTATCGCGAGCGTATCTGGCAGCGGCTGCGCCAGTTCCAGCGCATGCTCGGCCCCAGTTTGGATGATCGCCATTTGTCGGCCATCGATCTGGCGCTATGGGACCTGGCCGGCAAGGTGGCCGGCTTGCCCGTTTTCAAGTTGCTGGGCGGCTATCGCGACAAGGTGCCGGCCTATGCCAGTACCATGTGTGGAGATGACATCCCGGGCGGCCTGGACTCGCCGGAGAGCTACGCCGACTTTGCCCAGGCGTGTGTGGAACAGGGCTACAAAGCGTTCAAGCTGCACACCTGGATGGCGCCGCTGGGCCCCGACCCCAAACGCGATGTCGCTGCCTGTGCAGCCGTGCGCGAGCGCGTCGGCCCGGAGATCGACCTGATGCTCGACTGCCATCACGATTATTCGCGCACCGAGGCACTCTATATCGGGCGCGCCTTGGAGGAGCTGGGCTATCATTGGTTCGAAGAACCGATGAACGAGAGCAGCATGTCCTCATATATCTGGCTCAGCGAGCAATTGGATATCCCGGTGGTGGGCCCGGAGACGGCGCGGGGCCTGTTCTATACGCGGGCGGAATGGATCGTCAACAAGGCCAGCGACATCAGCCGTTACGACGTGGCCTTAGGCGGGTTGACGCCGTTGATGAAATGCATTCATCTGGCCGAGGCGCACGGCGTGGCCTTGGAGGTGCATGGCGGTGGCCATGGCAACTTGCATGCCCTGGGGGCTATGGGCATCCCCGGCGAGTATTATGAACGAGGGTTGTTGCACCCGCTCTATGATTTTGAGGCGGCCCAACCCTGGCTGGCCAGCCGCGTGGATGACATCGACGAGGACGGCAATGTCACCATCCCCCAGGCGCCGGGCCTGAGCTGGGATTTCGATTGGGAGTTCATCGACCGGAACAGGATCTAGCTCATGAGTTATCAAATCGGCATCGACACGTTGCGGCTCAAGCCGACGCCGCGCCTGGCCCATACCGAATATTGCAGCAATGCCGCGCTCAAACGCGCCGTGACCGGCCTCCCCGATGGGCATCCGGATCAGGAGGCCGAGTTCATGCGCTTGTGGGAATATGACTTTATCTGGGCGACGAACAATGGCCCGGAGCCCTGGGAAGAACGCGGACGAACCACGGATATGGGACATGCCGAGTTCCTGGAAGGTGGGGTGGATCGGCGCGAGCCCAAAGAGTGCCCCTTTGCCACCGTGGAAGAGGCATTGGCTTTCGACGCTGTGGCCGAGTACGGCCTCACCGACTATGCCTGGTTGGTGGATTTCTACGAGCAATACTATCGAGAGATGCAAGGGCGCTACCCGGAGCAGGTTTTCACCGGTGGATACTATCGCACGCTCTATTCGGGGGCTATCGCCATCTTTGGCTGGGATATGTTGCTGGAAGCGGCGGCCCATCGAGGGCGCTTTGCCAAGGTGCTGGATACGATCTATCACCAAAGCCTGCATCACTATCGGGCCTGGGCCGAGACCTCGATCGAGGTGTTCATGTGCCATGACGACATGGTGTGGTCACAAGGGCCTTTTATGCATCCCGATTTTTACCGCGCCGAGGTTTTCCCTCGCTACAGGGCGCTGTGGAAGGTGCTCAAGGATGCGGGCAAGCTGGTGGTGTTTACCTCCGACGGCGACTGGGGTATGTTCGCGCAGGATATCGTCGAGGCTGGCGCCGACGCGCTCTGTTTCGAGCCGATGATGGCACTGGAGCCGGTGGTAGAACGTTTTGGGCAGACGCATTGCCTGATCTCCAGCAAGGTGGATGCGCGCACCCTGACCTTCGGTTCACGGGAGCAGATCAAAGCCGAGGTGGACGCCTCGCTGGAGCTGGCCAAACGGTGCAAAGGGTTCATGTTCGCCGTGGGCAACCACATCCCCAGCAATGTCCCGATCGAGAACGCGTTGTGGTATTTTGATTACCTGCGCGAGCATTGGGCGCGATGAAAGGGGATGAGGATAGAAGGGTGCATATGTAGAGCCTAGATTCACTTTGTAACCATTCGATTATAAACCCCCGGAGAGTATATCGTGACCAAGACGCGCGTTGTCTACCTGGACATTAACAAG
>JACIWY010000557.1 GCA_014360745.1 Chloroflexota bacterium | reverse complement strand
CCCCCGATTTTCTCGCTGCTCACTTTTGCCGTTCCACTTTCTGCACGGCCTCAGCGTGGGAAGGGGTGGAGTAATCGATGATCTCGCGCACGGCGTAGATCGGCTTCTCTTGCCCCTCGTAATAGGTGCGCACGATCATCTCGCCCAGCAAGCCGATAGAGACCAATTGGACGCCCATGACCATGAGCAGCACCGAGAGGATGAGCGCCGGCCGATTGCCGATGGACTGGCCAAGGACGAGTTTCTCAAAGGTGAGCCACAGCCCCAACAAAAAGCCTACGCCGGCCAGCAGCAGGCCGTATTTGCCAAAAATGTGGATGGGGCGAGTGGAATAACTTTGCAAGAAACGCACGGTGATCAGGTCGAGGATTACCCGAAAGGTGCGCCCGATGCCGTATTTGCTCTTGCCAAAACGCCGGGGGCGATGGTTGACGGGCACCTCGGCCATGGTCGCGCCCAGCCAGGCAGCGATATCGGGGATGAAACGATGTAGCTCACCATAGAGGCGCATGTCTTTGACGATCTCTCGGCGATGGGCGCGAAGCGAGCAGCCGCGATCGTGAACTTGCACCCCGGTGGTGCGCGAGATCAGCCAATTGGCGATGCGCGAGGGCAATTTCCGGCTGAGAAAGGGATCCTGGCGCTCTTTGCGCCAGCCGCTGACGACATCATAGCCCTCAGCCATTTTGTCCAGCAGAAGCGGAATGCCGGCAGGATCGTTCTGCAGATCGGCGTCGATGGTTACCACAATATCGCCGCGCGCATAGTCAAAGCCGGCGGAAAAGCCCGCCGTCTGGCCAAAGTTGCGTCGAAAGCGGATCACCTTGAGCCGAGGATCCTTTTGGGCCAGCTCTTTGAGCAAGGCGAAGGAGCGGTCACGGCTGCCGTCGTCGGCGCAGATGATCTCGTATTCGAGCCCTAAAGGCTCCAACACCTCGGTCAACTGATCGTAAAGATACTGAATGTTTTGTTCTTCATTATAGACGGGCACAACGACGGATAGGTCCATCCTCGCATTTCCTCGCAACATGTTAATCGTTCTCGACGCCTTGGCCCTCTTTGCGAGACCGAGGCGCCCGCCTTAAGCCCATCGCCGCGCCCCCCACATAGAGCAACCCGCCGATGATGCCGATGAGGACGTTGACGGCATAAAAGGCCAGCGACATGGCCAGCGCCAGCGGCTCGGGCACGCCCGCTGCCCCAAAGAGGAGCACATAGGCGCCCTCGCGGGTGCCCAAAGCGCCGATGGAAGGCACGGTCATCGACAGAGAGAGCAACGGCATAAAGGCGATAACGTACACGAACGAGACATGGATGCCCACGGCCAAGGCCAGGAAATAGTTTAACACAAAGAGCACGACGCTGAACAGCATCGAGATGCCCAGCGCCTTCCAGAGCGCCCCCGTTCCCGCGGTATGCACGGCCTGGTAAAAAGAGAGCATTTTGGGGCGCAAGCGGCCGGGTAAAAGGCCCAACAAGCGCTCCACCAGGCGTTTTTGAAAGATGAGCCAAGAGGCCAAAAGGCCGAGCACACAGACGATGGCCAGGATGGCCGCCTCCGGCTGGGGGAGTTCCGCATAGACCAAAGGAAGGGCGATGAGGCCGAGCACAAAGAGCGCCACCAACCCGATCCAGCGGTCGAGGAGTACTGTGCTGACCGATTCGGAACCCCGCCGACTGTAGCGATTCAGTTCGTACATCTTGATGGCATCGCCGCCAAAGCCGGAGGGCAAAAAGGTGTTAAAAAAAGTGCCCACCGTATAAAGATAGATCAGGCGCCAGGCCGGCACGTGCACATCGACGGCCGTCAGGAGCACGCGCCAGCGAAAGGCGCGGATCACCTGAGTAAGCGCAAAGAGGAACACGGCACCGGCAAAAAAGCCCAGGTGTATATTGCGTAAGGCTTCCCAGGATTGACGGACGTCCAGGGTGCGAAAAAGAACAAAAAGCAGCCCGGCGCTGATAAGGAGCTTGATCAAGTTCGCCAGACGATCTTTCACCGATAACCGCCCGCTTCCGAGATGCAACTGGCGGCCATTATACCATCGGATGTTGGCGGGTCAAAGCTAGGCCGGATCGGAGAGGCGAACCGGTTGACCACCGGAGGCCATGGAACGATAGGCGGCGCATACCGCCTCCAAAGGACGGCGTTGACGGCGCCCGCTGGTGATCGGTTCCCTCTCCTCGGCGATACAAGCGATGAAATGCTCCGCCAGGGCGACAAAAGTGTCGCCACGATCCAGACGCAAGTCGTGCTGCCAGAGTTCCCCCTTGGGCAAGAGGTCTTGGCGCTCGCTAAAGAGGTGGATCGTCTGGCCATCGCGGCTCTCGATACTGCCCAGAGGGCCGTCGATGCGCA
>JACIWY010000556.1 GCA_014360745.1 Chloroflexota bacterium | reverse complement strand
GGGGATAAACTCCCCTAATTGCGGGCTGCCGATCTCCTCCTGACCTTCGAAAAAGAACTTGACGTTGAGCGGCAGCTTTCCCTCGGTCGCCAATAGGGATTCGACGGCCAGGATAGGCGCCAGCATATTCCCCTTGTCATCGGTGGCGCCTCGCGCATAAAGGCGGTCGCCCTCGATATGTGGCCCAAAGGGGGGATGTTCCCACAGTTCTATAGGGTCCACCGGCTGGACATCGAAATGGCCGTAGATCATGACCGTAGGCGCACTATCGGCATGGAGCCAATCGCCATAGACCACCGGATGGCCGCCGGTGGGCAAGACCTGCACATGCTCGATGTCTATCTGCTCCAAGCGCCGAGCTACCCAATCGGCGGCTAGCGCCACGTCGACGGCATGGGCTTGGAGTGCCGAGATACTGGGGATGCGCAAAAAATCGATCAACTCATCAAGAAAGCGCTCCCAGTGGTCATCGAGATAGGTTTGCCAGTCGGTCATATCATCTCCCTCCCACGGACGGATTGTGTTGGGCCAGATAGGATGGGGGTATTATTGTAGAGCCCTTTGGGACAAGTTCAAACTAAGACTCTGACCTACGTTCTGTAGTCGGAAAGTCGGCGGGCTTTACAAAAAGGCGATGAGCAGTGTCAAGGTCACGCTGCTGAAGAGCGTAGAGACCAGAATACAGCTTGAGACATATTCAGCATTAGCATCGAACTCTATAGCCATCAACGAAGAGTTGACCGCAGTGGGCATCGAAGCTTCCAGCACGCCCACTTGGCGTGCGAGGCCCTCCAGGCCCATCAGCGGGGCCAGCCCCAATGCGGCCAGAGCGCCGACGACCAGGCGCAAGCCTACACCCAGGGCCACTTTGCCATATTGATGGCCGAGGCGGGTTTGCGAGAGCTGCAAGCCAAGCAGCATCAACATCACCGGCACATAGGCGTTGCCCAGAGTCATCAGCGGACGCAGCACCAGGTTCGGCACCGGTATGGCCATCAAGCGCACCGCAAGCGCGAGCAAAAAAGCCCATAAACCGGGCAAGCGCAAAGTTTTGAGCAAAGCCCCCCGTGCCCCATGGTTGCTGCGTGCGGCGAAAAAGGCCGAAAGCGTATTGGCGGTAAAATTAGAGCCGACGAAAAAGACGGTGGCCAGCTGGAGCCCTTCATCTCCGTAAGTGAACAGCACCACTGACAAACCGAAATTGCCAGCATTTAAAAAAGCTACGCTGAGCACCAGTGCGTCGATCTCACGAGATGACCAACCTAAAAGACGACCGATCAAGAGTCCCAAGGCGCACATGATCAAGGTAAAAGCCACGACGAAGACCAGCATCTGCCCAAAGGCGGCAGGATCCACCAAAGATTGCACGATCCGCGAAAAGATGAGCGCCGGAGTCAGGACATAGAGGGCTATGCGGGCGAGATGTCGTTTGTCTACTTGTAGTTTCCGATCGAGGAACAACCCGACGGCCATGACCAAGAAGACGGGCAACACATTGTTGGCAAAGATATTGATGAAAACGGTCAATGTACAGCTTCCCTTTGTGATGGTTGAAAGATGGCGATGATCCGCCAACGTTCAAGAAATGAGGATCTTGGCCGCTATCCCTACCAAAATGGCCATGGCAGCGTAGCGAAACATTTGGGTGCTCAAGCGACGAAAGAGCAACACCCCGCCGTAGGCGGCCAGCAGACCGGGCATCAGGGCGAGGACGCTGAGTTGCCAGGCTTGGATGCTGGCGACATCGGTGAGCGCAAAAAGCCCCACGCGAACCAAACCCGTCACAACGAAATAGGTCACCATCAGTCCCTTGGAGCGCGACTTGTCCCAACCGCGCAACAGTGCGTAAAGCACCGCAGGAGGACCACCCATGTTCAGCGCGCCACCAAAAAGCCCGCCGATAAACCCGGCTATATAGGCCCAGGGAAGATCGCGTTTGATGACGGCACGGTGCGGCGACATCAAGCTCGCCGCGCAACCGCCAAGGATCATGAGCACGATGCCGATCTGCAACAGATCAGGAGACAGGTTTTTGAGCAAATAAATGCCTGCCCATGTCGACGGTAGAGCAGCCAGGATCAGAGGCCGGGAATCGCGCCAATCCAGTTCTTTGCGCAGCGACCACATATTGAGCAAGGAGCTGGCCAGCGACATGACCGCGGCAATGACCACCGCATCGGCGATGGGCATAAAGAGAATCAACAGACCTACAGAAAAAAGCCCAAAACCAAAACCGGTCAACCCCTGAATGAGGCCGGCCGCCATAACGACCAACAGCACGATCCATATTTCGTTCAATGTGTCTCCCCATTATCGTTAGTTCGACCGGCATGTATTTGACAAGGCCCTCTCGGTCGCATA
>JACIWY010000555.1:870-2361 GCA_014360745.1 Chloroflexota bacterium | reverse complement strand
CATCGCTGGGGTTTTTCCCTAAAGGATTGCCACTAAGCTCGCCTTTTTTAGGACCCTTGAAATACTTCTTGCCGGGATACTTTTGGGGCACGCGGACAGCATCTAGATTAAAGGTATACTCGTGACTCTTGGTAAACCATAAGATAACCTCATATCGACCAGAAAATCGTTTTGAAGCATGTAATCCATGTCCAAAATGCCACACGATGCGATTTCGTAGATGCAGTCCGAGAGAAGTAAAGATAGGATACAAGACAATGTCTAATGAGATAATTTCACCATTATCCACATAATTCCCCACTTGCCAGCAGACGCTTCCGCGATTATCTGGCACTCGCACGCACTCCTCAATCACCCTCCGCTGCTGGGCTAGATACTCTTCCATGTCCAACTGGCTCTCGTAAGGTTTGCCCAGGTTATAAGGCGGTGACGTGACGACGAGCTTGACGAACTCGTCGGGAATCAGAGGAAGCAGATCCAGGCAGTCGCCCTGGTAGAGGATGAAATCCGCCGTTGGATCAAATTCTGAAGCGATCTTGAGCTCATGCATGGGGATATCCTGTCGGTTTAGGTACACACGTCTCGACGAGCACATTGTAACACAAATAGAAACAGGACGTAATAGGGAGATTTTCGAATCACCGGATACCCGGCAACAAGCGAAAACGCACTCGACCAGGAGGCGAGAAGGATCGGCACAGCCAGCTCATAGAGTATTGTACCCCAATAGCCCGGATGATACACATATTGGCAGGGGCCGCCGATCGCCACCGAGCAAGCATGTTTCTTTCCGGCATTGCCTTGAAAGCCAAATTGCGCTATACTCATAATATCTAGTCGTTGGCGGTGCCCTGGCCCGCCTTTCCTACAGCAGCCAACGGCGGCTGCGGCGCAACGTATTTTGAGCATGGCGTTGTATGCTGCTTCGCCGTTCGGTAGAGTTTGCAGCCTAATCTACCGATGATGGGAGGATCAACATGACAGGAAGGCCGGAGCGCGAAGTTCCTCGCACCCTAGACGCAGCGGTGAATCGTATCAGCCGCTACGCCAACCGTGGTACATTTCGCCAATTCTTCAACGAGATGGTCGCCAAGCTCGCCAAAGAGCCCGATCTCTCCGTCGAGTTGGAGGGCGAAAATGTCATGGTCTTTTACAGGGTGAGTAAGAGTGGCGGATTCCTGGGCATCGGCAGGAAGGTGTCCAAGACCCCTGTACTCAAACTGACCAGGCAGGGCGCCGATGTCTTGGTGGCCCAGGAGCCACTGGATGAAGAACTGGCCATTCGCATCGCCAGCATACTCAAGCCACACTGATCGGTGCCCGGCGAGATATGCGCCGCCGTCCCGCCAATCTGACGTCGTGGATGCCGGGGCCCCGGCTTTTGGCGTCGAGGGCCAGAGCCGCGCGAAAGGTTGATGAGCACAGCGGCCGGTCTTGTGGGAGTTATCATCGATCACCATGAGGGGCAGGTTCGGGCCTGCCCCTGTTTTT
>JACIWY010000555.1:0-860 GCA_014360745.1 Chloroflexota bacterium | reverse complement strand
CGCTTTCTCACAGCCCCCGCGACACGAACGCGGCTTTATCTCAATTCCCGGCGCATCGTGTATTTGTTTTGGGCGCTGCGCGCATCGAGCCCCTGGGCGCGCACCTGCCGTTCCACCAATTCTAAAAATTCGCCCTCGAACCCTGCTTTCTCCACACGGGTAACCAAAAAGCCCAACCTCTCCCAAAAAGCACGCCCGGCCTGGCCGGTGATCCGATAGACCGCATCGACATCCTCATAAGCAGCGGCCTCGACGCGCTCCCAACCGTTCACCTTGGCCCAATCCAACAGCGATTTGGCCAAGCGAGTGCCCAGGCCAACGCGCTGATAGGGGTTGTTCTGCCATTGTGGCGAGCCCGTCATCATACAAGATACCAGCAAGGTCTTGTCCGCCAATTCACACAATGGGGGGAAAGGCTGCTCCAGCAAGGCTTCGGATGGGCCATGAGGCGGCTCTTGTTGCAGACACATCTCGCCGGCCCCTTCCAGGCTCAGGAGCGCCTTGGGGTAAAAGCGCAACATACCCACCACAGCATCTCCATCCCAGGCCAGCATAGCGCACGAACCGTACGTCTCGACGAGCTTGGCCAAAAGCGGGATATTTACCTCCCGCCGATGCTCCCAGTCAACGGCGGCATTGGCAGGCGGCTGCTCCAACGTCTCTGCGGTGAGCGGTCCTTCGTGAAGACATCGCCACAGAAGAAATTCTCGATCCATGGGCTTGATGACGACCTTCTCGGCCACGGCGCGGGCCTCCTCTCCAACAGCATCAATCGGCGGCTAATCCCTTTCCATGCCATGATAACATCTGGCCGCCATGTTATCAAACAATGGTACGGGAAATGACGTTCACCTTTGTAC
>JACIWY010000554.1 GCA_014360745.1 Chloroflexota bacterium | reverse complement strand
TTTACCGGTCGCGAGGTCAGCACGCTCGGCGATCTCGTGCCCGTTATAGAGCAATGCAAAAAGATGCTTCACCCTGTCCCCAGAGATAGCCTATGGCTGCCTTATCTGGGAGAGACGTTGGATTGCGGCGTAGCCACCCTGCTCGCCGAGGAGGCCATCGAGGCCATCCGCTTCGCCCGTGGCCAGCAGCCGGAGAGGATCCCCGGCTTGCAGCTTACCGGCACCAGCTTCACCAGCCCCGACGGCAACGGGGGCGGTGAGGAGGGCGGGTTCGCCAACGGTCCCATCGACGATATTCAACTGCGCGCCTGGGGCATCCAATTGGTGGATGGGCGCATGCCCGGCTTTGCGGCCATCATCGGCGCGGCCCGCAGCAACGAGGCCGCCGTGGCCATCGTGCGCGAGCTACAGCGCCGCAACATCCTGGTCTTTCTATCGGGCAATGTGAACGGGCGCAGCATCATCCATCAACTCCAGGAAGAGGGCGTCGAGATGGGCTATGACACCTATATCGTGCCCTTTGGCACCGATACCATCTCGGCCATCTATGCCCTGGGCTTTGCCACCCGCTCGGCGCTGACCTTCGGAGGCATGAAGGGTGGGCAGATCCGCGATATTCTGCTTTACAACAAATATCGCGTCTTTGCCTTTGCCCTGGCCCTCGGCGAGGTGGACGATCTCAAATACGCCACCGCCGCAGGGGCTATCAGCTACGGCTTCCCGGTCATTGCCGATACCGTTATCCCTGAGATTCGGCCCACCGGCATCACTTCCTACGAACATGTCATCAGCATGCCCTTCGACGATATCGAGGGTGAGAACGACACAGAAAAGGCCCGCCGCCTGGTACAGCGTTGTATAGAGGTGCGCGGAGTCAAGGTCAAGATCACCGAAGTGCCCATCCCGGTGCCCTACGGCTCGGCCTTTGAGGGCGAGCGCGTGCGCCGCGCCGATATGCGCGTCGAGTTCGGCGGTCGCGATGCCCGTGCCTTTGAATACCTGCGCACCGCTGATATGGATGAGGTGGAGGACGGCAAAATCCAGGTCGTCGGCCCCGACTTTTCCCACGTCCCTGAAGGGGGCGCCATGAACCTGGGCATCGTGGTCGAAGTGGCCGGCAGGCAGATGCAGGAGGACTTTGAGCCGGTGCTCGAGCGCCAGATCCACTATTTCATCAACGGTGCCTCCGGCATTCAGCACATCGGCCAGCGCGACATCACCTGGATTCGCTTCAGCAAGGCGGCGACGGAAAAAGGCTTCCAGTTGCGCCACCTGGGGGATATCCTCTATGCCCGCTTCCATTCTGAATTCGGCTCCATCGTCGACAAGGTACAGGTGACCCTCTATACCGATCAGGAAAAATTCAACGAGTGGCTGGCCAAGGCCCGTGCGGCCTATCAAGTGCGCAACGAGCGCCTGGCCGGCATGGTGGACGAATCGGTCGAAGAGTTTTACTCTTGCACCTTGTGTCAGAGCTTTGCACCCAACCATGTGTGCGTCGTTTCGCCCGAGCGCCTGGGGTTGTGCGGCGCTTACAACTGGCTGGATTGCAAGGCCTCGCATCAGATCAACCCGACCGGCCCCAACCAGCCCATCGCCAAGGGCATCTGCCTGGATCAGCGCTATGGGGTGTTCCAGGGGTGCAATCAGTTCGTCTATCAACACTCGAACCAGGCCGTCGAGCGCGTTTCCATGTACTCGATCATGCAAGACCCGATGACGGCCTGCGGCTGCTTTGAGGCTATCGCCATCGTAATCCCCGAGGCCAACGGCATCATGGTCGTCTCGCGCGAAGATCCGAGCATGACCCCGGCGGGCATGACCTTCTCGACCCTGGCCGGCATCGCCGGCGGCGGCCTACAAACGCCCGGCATGATGGGCGTGGGCAAGTATTACTTGCTCAGCCGCAAGTTCATCTCGGCCGAAGGGGGATTCAAGCGCGTCGTTTGGCTTTCCAAGAACATCAAGGAGCAGATGCGCGAAGAGCTACAGGCCGTTTGTGAGCGTGAGGGCGATCCTGACTTGTTGGACAAGATCGCCGATGGCGATACGGCCACGACGGTGGACGAGCTCTTGCTCTACTTGGAAGAGCACGGCCATCCAGCCCTGACGATGGATCCGATATTCTAGCCATATAATGCCAGGTGCCAGGCACTTCTCAAGTGTCTGGCACCTGCCTGAAAGGAGATCTGTTCTATGGCTACAACCGTTCCGGCCGTAACAGAAACATGGACCGGCAAGATTCGCGAGGTCACTCTGGGCGCGACCCCCGATCAGGGCGGTACGCGCGGCTCGACGTTGACCGTAGGCGGCGAGAGCACGTTGCCCTTCCTAGACTTTGAAGGCGAGATCCCCAATCCGCCCGCCG
>JACIWY010000553.1 GCA_014360745.1 Chloroflexota bacterium | reverse complement strand
GCGCCAAGCTCGGCAAGCTGGCGGGCGAGAGTGCCACATAACACACCACCGGCGCCGGTGAGGACGATCACCCTGCCGGAGACATCGAACAGCTCTCGCAGCAGAGCAGCGGCTCTATCCGCCATAGGCCTCCTTAAAGCATGAAAATGTCGTTGGAGAACAAAACCACCCTTGCAAACGGACACTTGCCCGTCTGCGGACTGTGCCCGTCATCTTATAGCTTGTCATTTTCAGGATAGTATAGACATCGTCCGACACTGTGTCAACGGCAGCCCACCACGGGGTTTGCCCAGCCTTTAGAGGATTTGGCCGATTACCGGATCCTGTCTCGACAAGTGGAGCAGAAACTCGGAGAGCACTATAATAAAGGATATGAACCTTCCTGTGGAACCCGGCACCTACATCTTGTTGCTGCACCTACCCGTCACACAACGGATCATCGTCGGACGTCTGGGCGAACTGCATTTTCCATGCGGTTACTATCTCTATGTGGGCAGCGCCCTAAATGGCTTACATCATCGGCTGAGGCGACATCTGCGCCACGATAAGCCGTTGCGTTGGCACATCGACTACCTGCGACGAGAGGCAGAGATCATAGACATCTGGTATGCGCTGGGTAGGGAGCATCGCGAATGTCCCTGGGCCACGGCGCTGGCCGCTTGGGCGGAGGTAAAGCCCCACGTCGCACGCTTTGGCGCCTCCGATTGCCGCTGCACAACCCACTTGTTCTATAGCCCCACTCGCCCCGCCTCACACGCTCTGACCGCGCCTTTGCGCCTCGTCGAACCGCAATTAGAACTTGGGCGCGCCTTTGGCGAACCGCTCCCCGGCCAAAAGACAGGCGGGGAAGGGCCGAGCCCTTCTTAGGGTGAGGTCAGAGCCTCGTTCAACCAAACGAACACCGCCTCGTCCACAACCGGAGCCCAAAGAGGCATTCGCCCTGTCTCCAGGGCGACATCGGCGCGCCCCAGGTCGGTGCCCAGATCCGCAAAGGTTTCGAGTGTCACCTGCTCGACGCTAGCCGCTTGGAGACGTTGCGCAAGGGCACGAGCGCCCTCCACTGGCACCCAATGATCCTGCTCGCCATGCACCAAAAGCACCGGCGCGCGTGCCTGGGGCAGGATTTGGGCCAGGTCGGCATTCGCCTCGGTACGCAATGCGCGCAGCGAGGCTCGACGCCCCAAAAAAGAGACCTCCTCTCGCCCCTCGAACAGCCATTGTCGCCATTGGGTAACGCTCAGGGTCAAGTAGCGCTGCTGCTCCTGGGGACCCCAGCCATGATAAGCAGCCAACACGCCTCGAATCTGAGCTTCGACCAGACCGGGAAAGAGCGCCCCATCGTAGGCGCCGGAGGCGAGCACCGCAGCAGCGTAGGCGTCGGTCATCGAGACGGCCAGAGCACCGACGTACCCGCCGTTGCCGAAACCGACCAAGACGATGCGCCGGGGATCGATCTCCGGCCGCAACCGCAACATCTCCCCAGCCGCGGCGGCGTCCTCCGCCAACAAATCCAACGGGCCGCGATCGAACTCGCCCTGGCTTTGGCCTAACCCGCGTTTGTCGTAGGTAAAAGCCGCCCAACCCTTTTCGGCCAAGGCATCGCCGGGTTCCCAGCGGGGCATCAAGCCATCCAGGCTGTGTAGCACCAGGCAAGGGAAGGGACCATCGCCATCGGGCAAGATCAGCATCCCGGCCAAGTTGGTGTTGCGCGCCCCAGTGAAGGTGATCTCAACTCGACGAGCATTTCCGGCGAGCGGCAAAGGGGGAATTTCGGGGCGCTGCCGGATACGCTGAATCATCAGGGTGCCCGGTCTGCCAAGTCGAGGATCTCGCCGGGCATTCCAAAAATCAAAGCGATACTCCTCGACCTCGACGCTTAGGAGCGCGCGACTGCCGGGGCGAACGAAAAGGCTAAAACGGGGGTTGAGGCCCCCCTCGACGCGACCTTCCAGGGCGACGGCGCCGATGACGCCGCTCTGGCGCAGAGGATCGAAGGTGAGCGTCATCGGCCGGCTGGCGACCAGCTCCTCCAAGACGTTGGCCACATGGAAGGATTGAGGCCGCCTGCGCACCTCTTCGTCCAGCGCGGTATAGCGCAACGCCAATAAGGCAAAGGGCATGGCCGAAGGAGCGTCCTCGATCAGAACATCGGGGAGCGGCGTCAGAGGCTCCTCCACACCTTGAAACACCGGCGCATGCCAATCCAGGTTGTTGTTCATCACTTGGAGCCCTTGGCCACTCATCTCGCCGACCCAGACGGAGCGCGCGCCCAAGGCGCTGCGCTCCACTTCGTAACGTTGCGGCAAAAGGAGGGGGGTAAGGACGAGGCTGCGCCGCTCGGTGACGACATGACCGCCGCTTACGCGGCTGGGCA
>JACIWY010000552.1 GCA_014360745.1 Chloroflexota bacterium | reverse complement strand
CATCCGGCGTTCAATAAGCTCTTTATTGAGAGCGAATGGTTGCCGAAGAAAAAGACTCAGCTCTTACGACGACGCAAGCGTTCTGAGGATGAACAACCGGTCTTGGTGGCCCATACCCTTTATGTGCCGGAAGGAGAAAACTATCGGCTGCTGAACGTAGAGCATGAGGGGAGCCGGGCCAACTTTTTGGGGCGAGGGAACACCTTGCGCAATCCTCAAGCCCTTTCGGCAGCGGATGCCAAGCTTTCAGGCAGCGTAGGGGCGACTTTGGACCCTATTTTGGCCATAGGGCAAGAGCTAGAGTTGGGGCCACATGCCTCTTGTATCTTGTACTATTTGACGTGCGCCGGCTCATCAAGGGAGATGTTGCTACATTGCGTGGATGGCCATTGCAATGTACAGGTCTTGGAAGGGATTTTGCATGAGGGCGAGATGCGCAGCCGTGACGAATTGGCGGCGTTGAATCTAGAGGCTGCCGACCTGGCTAGGTATCAGCAACTTTTATCGGCGCTACTCTACCCGCATCGTAGGCTGCGAGCGCCCGAAAAGGTGTTGCGTGCGAACCGACGTGGCCAGCAGAGGCTATGGCCGTATGCGATTTCGGGCGATTATCCTATCCTCTTGGTGCGTATCGAACGTCAGGAGGATGCGGCGCTGCTGCGCGATGTGTTGCGTGCTCACGCCTATTGGCGACAACGAGGGCTGTTGATCGATTTGGTCATTCTGAACGAAAAGGAGGCCGGTTATGCCGGCGAACTGGATGCCCTGATCCGTCGGCTGGTTGCACGCTCCAATGGCGAAAGCCGGCTGAATCGTCGAGGCGGGATCTATATCCTGCACGCTTACCAGATGGATGATCAAGATCGCATGTTGCTCTTGAGTGCTGCGCGGGTGTTGCTCGATGCGGCGGAGGGCACGTTAGAAGCGCAATTGAGGCGCGAATGGGGTTATGAAGTGCCTTTGCCCGATTTGGTGGCCACGCGGGCGCCGGATGCAGACCCACCGACCGAGCCGATCCCTCGCCCTGCCCATTTGGAATTTGACAATGGCTATGGCGGGTTCCGGCCAGATGGTGCCGAGTATTGGATTTACTTGGAGCCAGGCCAAAAGACACCTGCCCCCTGGTGCAATGTGGTGGCCAATGCGGAGTTTGGCTTTTTGATATCAGAGCAGGGTTCGAGCTTTACTTGGGCAGGTAACAGTGGTGAAAACCGACTCACACCTTGGAACAACGATCCGGTGAGCGATGAGCCAGGCGAGGTGCTCTATTTGAGAGATGAGGAAACGACCGAAGTATGGTCGCCGACGCCCTTGCCTGCGAGGGAGAGCTCCGCCTATCTTATCCGCCATGGAATCGGTTATACGATCTTTGCGCACCGAAGCCATGGGTTGGAGCAAGAGGTGCGGCTTTACGTGGCTCCGCAAGATCCCGTCAAGCTGGTGGCCTTGCGCGTGCGCAATATATGGAACCGTCCGCGACGGGTCACGGCGACTTATTATGCCGAGTGGGTATTAGGCGTCATCCGCCATGACACTCAGCAGTATGTGCTACCCGATTTTGACGCAGATGTCCAGGTATTACTGGCTACCAATCCCTATAACGAAGAATTCGGCCAGCGGACGGCTTTTTTGACGAGCAGTGAGCCTATACATGGGTTGACTACAGATCGCAGCGAGTTCTTGGGGCGCTATGGATCGAAACAGGCGCCAGCAGCCCTGCGACGAATCGGTTTGGCCAGTTGCCTGGAGGCCGGGCGTGATCCATGCGCGGCGCTTCAGATTCATCTAGATATTCCCGCAAATGGGGAACGCGAGGTGTACTTTGTGCTCGGCCAGGGGACCGATCGAGAAAGTGCGGTGGAGCTGGCTCGCCTCTACCGCGAGCCGGAACGGGCAGCGCAGGCCTGGGAAGAGATGCGGCGGCAATGGGATCAAATCTTGGGCGTGGTCCAAGTCGATACGCCTGATGAGGCGATGAATATGCTGCTCAATCGCTGGAGCCTGTATCAGGCGCTTTCCTGTAGGCTCTGGGGACGCTCTGCTTTTTATCAATCGAGTGGGGCTTTTGGATTCCGAGATCAGCTTCAGGATGTGATGGCTTTGTTGCATAGCCGCCCGGAGTTGGCGCGAGAACATCTGTTGCGCGCAGCGGCGCATCAATTCGAGGCCGGCGATGTTCTACACTGGTGGCATCCGCCATCAGGGCGAGGCGTACGCACGCGTATCTCGGACGATTTACTTTGGCTGCCTTTTTGCACCGCCGAGTACGTTCAAGTGACGGGAGATGAAGCGATTCTCCGGGAAGAGGTTCCCTTCCTCAGGGGCGACCCATTAAAAGAGGGCGAAGAGGAACGCTATGGCCTGTGGCAGACGA
>JACIWY010000551.1 GCA_014360745.1 Chloroflexota bacterium | reverse complement strand
GGAAGCTGAGGATATGCCGAGTATTGCACCGAGCGTTTGTCCCTTAAGACTGGCCAGGCGACCGGAGAAGCTCCACAAGCTTAGCTCATAATAGCACAAACGACATAACCGCACAAATGTTCGAATTGCGGGAGGTGGTTCTTTGGTTTTTCTGGTGACTCGGGCGCGACCGCACGGGCATTGGCAAATAGTGCCCAAGCGCGATAGAATGGTGCCGCCGATATTTGCGTTTCGGCCAAGGAGAAGGCATCCGTTGAGCATATCGACGATGCATACCCAAAAGCAGGAGTGAAACAGGATGAAGATTCAGCGCCTGGAGACCTATAGCACGCAGATGGTCGGTTTCGTCAGAGTGATTACCGACGAGGGAGCCGAAGGCTGGGGACAGACCTCCACGTTTAACGCCGACATCACGGCCATGGTGTTTCATCGACAGGTGGCGCCTATCGCTTTGGGTGCCGACATCACGGACTTGGATGGGCTTAACGATCGTGTGATCGAGGGCACGTATAAATTCCCGGGCAGCTATGTCTGTCGGGCATTGACCGGTTTGGATACGGCGCTGTGGGATCTGCGAGGCAAGTTGGAAGGCAAAGGGGTTTGCGAGTTGTTGGGCGGCGCGCCCAAGAAACTGGTTCCCTACGGATCGTCGATGCGGCGCGACATTACGCCGGAGGATGAGGCGCGCCGCCTGGTGCGCCTGCGGGATGAATACGGCTTTCGCGCTTTCAAGATTCGTGTGGGCAAGGTCAACGGGCATGATCAGGATCAATGGCCGGGGCGCACCGAGGCCCTGGTGCCCACTGTGCGCAAGGCGCTTGGCGATGATATCGCCCTCAAGGTAGATGGCAACAGCTGCTATAGCCCGCCACGGGCCATCGAGGTGGGGCACATGCTCGAGGACTATGGCGTGGGTCACTTTGAGGAACCCTGCCCTTACTGGAAGCTGGATTGGACGCGAGAGGTAACGCGCTTCCTGGACGTGCCCGTGGCTGGCGGGGAACAGGATTATGACTTGGAACAATGGGCGCGAATGACCTGGGGGCACGTGATGGACATCGCCCAACCGGATGTGTGCTACATCGGCGGCATCACCCGTGCACTACGGGCCTGTAAAATGGCCGAGGAGAACGGCATGCCGGTGGTGCCGCATTCGGCCAACCTTTCGCTGGTGACGGTCTTTACCATGCATTTGCTGGCGGCCATTCCCAACGCGGGGCCACATTTCGAGTTTTCCATCGAGAACACGCCATGGACCAAGGGGCTCTACACGCCCGAGTTGGTGGTGAAAGATGGCGAGGTGCAAATCCCGCAGGGGCCCGGCTGGGGGGTGGAGATCAACCCCGATTGGTTAGCCAAGGCCGAGCGCCAAGTGAGCGAATTGGAATAAACAGCGATCCTCAGGAGCGCGGGCTTGTAGCCCGCCATAAAAGCGAACGGCGGACGAGGACGTCCGCGCTCCTGTATCTCTATCAAGCGTGTCCGGGGTGCGGGCCTCTGGCCCACACAAGGGGAAATAACAAGCATACAAAACATCAGGGGGCATTTAAGGTCAGGGGTACATAGGCGCGATATGCATCCTCTACCCCGCACGTCCTCTGCGCCGCCTGCAACATATCGTAGGGCCCTGCGTGGCCGCTGGGCCTATAATCCGCCAGCGCCACGACGTGCACCTTGGCCCAGTCATCCACATCGAGGGTTCCCGTGGCCAAATGGAAGGTCCGCGCCTCGCCGGGCGCCAAAGGCTCGACGATGGCCTTGTTGCCGCCGCCGCGGACATAGCGGCCGGTCCAAAGCACGCGCGCTTCCTCGTAGGCCAATAACGTGACGGCAGCCTCGTTGGCCTCCGAAAGGGTGATGGCGCTTGTGTTGGTCACAGTGACCTCCGCCTCCACATGATCGTTCACCCGCCGACAGGCTAGGGCAATCTCTGCTTGCGGCAGCCTGGCCATAGCGGTTTGGATCATGCCGCGGTAGAGCGCATCGTAATCGGCATGGCCACCGACCGCCACTTGCTGCCCGCTGTCGACCATCGTCAAGGGCACAGCCGCCTGACCACCACTATACCCAGCCCAAAAGCGGCTGACCCTATTCCCATAATCGTTATAGTAATATTGCTCGAGAAAAAGCACAGGCTGATCGGCGAACTCGGCCGCCAAACGCTCGACCGCCTGACCGGCGGCCCGACACCCCCCTCAAGTGGTGCCCAGAAATTCAAAAAGGACCAAGCGCTGCCGCGGGGCAGCGGGCGATGGCCCGGCCCAAGCGCCCAGCGATGGGCCGAACAACCCAAGAATACAAACGAGAGCCATGAAATATCGATACATCCATCCCTCCGTGGCCAGCGTGCCCCCATTGTCTTAACGACACGGCATG
>JACIWY010000550.1 GCA_014360745.1 Chloroflexota bacterium | reverse complement strand
CGGCGCTCGAGATCTTGCAGGCCATGCTGCTCTTTTTCCTAAAATATCGCCTGCGTATGGAGCCCCAGAGCAACCTCATCGCCGGCACGATCTTTGTCACCGCGTTGCTCGTCCTTCCTCTGTGGGAGCGCGTCTCGCGGCGCTGGGACAAGCGCTTCTCTTATATCGCCGGCATGGTCTTTTTGTCGGGCGTGGTGCTCACCCTCATCGCCATAGAACCGGGCTGGGGGTTGGGGGTGGTGTTGGCGTTGGCCGCGCTGGCCGGCATCGGCGTGTCGGCCATGCACGTCTTGCCTTGGGCCATCATCCCCGACGCGGTCGAATGGGACGAGCTGCAAACGGGGCAACGCCATGAGGGGATGTTCTATAGCTTGGTGTTGTTGCTGCGCAAAATAGCCACCTCCATCGCCTTGCCGCTCACTTTGCTCTTTTTGCAATGGAGCGGCTATGTCTCGAACGCCGAGCTCCAAAGCCCGGCCGCCGTCCGCGCCATTCAGATCCTCACCGGGCCGGTGCCCGCCGCGCTGTTATGTGTCGGCATCGTTTTTGCCGCCATCTATCCTCTGGGGCGCGAGCGTCATGCCCAGGTGCGCGCCGAGCTGGATGCCCGCCGTGCGACATCGCCGGCCTGCGAGTAGTCGATTGGGAATGACCATGCCCAAGCCATTTGCTCTGATTGCCCATGTGCGGTACCCTAATAAATAATCTGTTGTAGGTATCCTCTTGAGAAGGGCGTGATGAAGACCAAAATCGGCTTGTTTTGTGAACAGATCATCGAGGTCGGTTGGCTATTGGCGCTGATCATCGCCCCTCTCTTTTTTAATGTTTATTCCAGTCGCGTCTTTGAGCCGGACAAGCTTTCGTTGGTGCGCACCATCGCCACGTTCATGCTAGCAGCGGCCTTTGCACACTGGCTCGAAGGGCGGCGTAGTGCAAACGTTGGCCCACGCCAGGACGCCGCCGAGGCCGGAGCTTTGTCGGCCATTCCCTTGGTTGGCAAAGCGGCGTTGTTCCGCATCCCGCTTGTAGTGCCCACCCTGCTTCTGGCGCTGGCCTACCTGCTTTCGACGACCACCTCCGTGGTGCCGCGCACGAGCCTATGGGGCTCCTACCAGCGCCTTCAGGGCACCTATTCGACCCTAAGTTACATGGTCATCTTTGCCCTCTTGTTGAGATACTTGCGCCGGCACGCCCAGCTCCAACGATTGCTGTTCGTCGTCATCCTTACCAGCGTGCCCATCTCGTTGTATGGCCTGTTGCAACATTACGGCCTCGATCCGCTGCCCTGGGGTGGTGACGTCACCTTGCGCGTCGCCTCAAACATGGGCAACCCCATTTTTGTAGCCGCTTATGTCATCCTGGTCATCCCGCTCACCCTGGCACAAATCCTGTACAACCTGGATAGGGCATTGCAAGAATGCGACCGCGCCTCGCGCCTGGTGGTGTACGGCGTCTTTGGGGCGGTGATACTGCTTATCGTCTGGACATGGGCGGCGCTGGGCTTCGGCCGCGGGCTGCTTATAGGCGTGTTGGGCCTGTTGTTATTTTTGCTCATGGGCGTGTATCTGCGCCGCCCCTTGGCGCCCTTTTTGCTGTTCGGCGGCTATGGGCTCGCCTTGGCCGCGCAGGTCACTATGCTCTTTTTCTCGCAGAGCCGTGGCCCATTCCTGGGGATCGTCGCCGGCCTCTTTTTCTTTGCCCTGCTCATCGCCTTTATCCACCGTTGGCGCAAGGCGCTGGCCTTGGGCATCGCGGGAGCTTTGCTGGTCTTGAGCTTTTTGGTGGTGGTCAATTTGCCCGCATCGCCCCTGAGGGGGTTTCGCCAGTTGCCCTACGTCGGTCGCCTGGGGCAGGTGTTTGAGATCGGCGGTGGCACCGGCAAGGTTCGTGTGCTCATCTGGCAGGGCGCCGTGGAGATGATCCGTGCCGATCCCCTGCGTGCGCTCATCGGCTATGGCCCCGAGTCGATGTACGTGGCCTACAACCCCTACTATCCACCTGAGCTGGCCCATTACGAGGCCCGCAATGCCTCGCCTGACCGCTCTCACAACGAGACCTTCGATGCTTTGATCACCGCCGGCGCGGCCGGGTTGCTCCTCTATTTGCTGCTCTTTGGTTCCACGCTCTATTACGGGCTACGCTGGTTGGGGCTGATCCGTTCTCCTCAACAGAGGCGTTTCTTTGTGGTCTGCGCCATGGGAGGGCTCTTGCTTGGCCTGGCCGCCCCCATCCTCCTCGATGGGGGGAACTGGCGCTTTGTGGGGGTTGGCCTGCCCATGGGGCTCGTCGCCGGCCTGTCGGTGTACCTGGCGCTGTCTGCCCTGCGAGCCACATGGGGAACCGTAGGCTCACGCCCCTCTGCGGATCGGATGGCGATCC